>CAJWBT010000259.1 GCA_913020235.1 uncultured Chloroflexota bacterium | reverse complement strand
ATAATGCTTCTCTAGCCGAATACTCCTTTCCAGACGAATTGTCGATTCTACCTAGTACTCAGTCAACTTGGTATTCACAGGATGTCATTCTGAGGAGCGGAGCGTAGAATCTCAGCGTAACAATGAGATTCTACGCTTCGCTCAGAGTGACAACGATCAGTTTCAAGTTGAATGAGTACTAGCTCGATGTTCGGCTCCGGACAAAGTATTCTCCGGGTGTAGGCTTCCCAGTTCTCTGCGGTGCTGCGACGATCACGAACCAGCTAGGGAACATGGCTCCATAAGCCACTAAACGTACGAGCCAATGTTGGGACATCTTCCTGGTAGATGTGGTCAGAAAGAGGGCGAAGAGAGTTACGCCCGGGAGGGGTCTAGCGGCGGAACAAACCCTTCATGCGGTCGGCGAAGGACCTGGACTTGAAGCGCTTTAGCATATCGGCCCACGCCGCCTCGGCGTTGGAAGAGCGCTTCATATCCTTTGTTCGCTGCTTCATTATCTCCAGCACCCGTTTCTCTTCGCCGCTGTCCAACCAAAACCCGTGCTCGTTGGGGCAGAAGTCCAGCTCCAGGTCGTATGCGCGGTAACGGAACATCTGCATACCGCTCTGGCAGGTGGGGCAATGAAGGTCTCCCTGGTACGAGCGAAACATGACCGAGCCTTTCAGATCGTCATCATCCATCGCCTTGTCCTCAAGCTGGTCAAGCTCGTGGTATTCCAGCCACATACCCGTGCAGCTCGGGCACCGGTCGACTTCGATCCCTTTGTACTTCTCTGGGGACAGCGCCGAATGGCACCTGGGACAGTTCATCGCATTACTCTCTGACATCGCCATTCCACCTTATGACCGGGACTACCCCATTTCGGTTGGCCTCTGCTTTTCCCTGTCGGATGGCGAGAGTGTATTCTCTCCGGCGCCAGCCGGTCAACCGTCATCTCTCCGTGAACCTCAGGGCAGGTGAGATCCGTAGACCGTCAGCAATCATGGGACTGCGATAACAAACCAGGGGTCCTTCCAGCAGGGGTTCGGCTCACAATGGGGCATGTGTGTCTAATGCAAAGACTTCCAGGCCCCAGTGCTCCTGCACGACTATGAATGGTGCAAGGCAAGGCCAATGACGCCTCCGAGGAACGGGGAGGTGATGATTGACCGTCTTCTGGGGGCGGCATATACTCCCAGCGTCTCATCGGACTGGGCCGGGATGAGTTGAACCGGGATATTCAGCGGTGCTCAAGGAAGCGGGTGTTACCGTGCTCATGGAGCGGCCCAGACCCTAACCGAGCCGAGGATCGGATGAAAAGAAGCACATCGAGAATTCTCACCACCCACACGGGGAGCCTGCCACGGCCGACCGGGCTTCAAGACTTGTTGCGAACCAGGGACGAGCGCCGGGAGTTCGACCCGGGCGCTTTTAGCGTGGGGATCCGCGGGGCGGTGGCCGAGGTTGTGAAGAAGCAGACGGATATTGGCCTGGACGTGATCAACGACGGGGAGCAGGGCCGGGCCCAATACGCCACCTACGTAAAAGACCGGCTCATGGGCTTCGAAGGAGAGCAACTCAACCGCGCCCGGCCACGGCTGGATGACATCGACTTTCCAGAGTACGCCGTCCAGCGATCACACGGCTCGTCAACGACGATTCCCCAGCCAGCCTGCACCGGCCCGATAGCCTGGAAAGACTGGCCCGCGGTGCAGACCGTAATCGACACCTTCAAAGAGGCTATAATTGACGCCCAGGTAGAGGAGGTGTTCATGACCGCTGCTTCCCCGGGGGTGATCGCCAGCTTCTTGCCCAACCAGTACTACCCCACCGAGGAGGCATATCTCTACGCCCTTGCCGATGTAATGAAGGACGAGTACAAGGCCATCGTGTCGGCGGGCCTGCTGCTTCAAATAGACTGCCCCGACCTGGCCATGACCCGAGTTTCCCAGTTTTCCCACCTGAGCGTGGAGGAGTTCAAAAAGATCGTTGAGTTGCACGTGGCGGTGGTCAACTACGCCTTGGACGGGATTCCACCGGAGCGGATGCGGCTGCACCTCTGTTGGGGAAACACTGAGGGTCCCCACCATCACGATATCCCGCTGAAGGAGATCATAGAGCTGGTGCTCAAGGCCCGCCCGTTGGGTCTCTCCTTTGAGGGCGCCAACCCTCGTCACGCCCACGAGTGGAAGGTCTGGCGGGACGTGAAGCTGCCCGAGGGAAAGGTGATCATCCCCGGGGTGCTAGACACTACCACCAACTTCATCGAGCATCCCGAGCTGGTTGCGGAGCGCCTCCTCCGCTACGCCGGACTGGTGGGCCGGGAGAACGTCATCGCCGGCAGCGATTGCGGCTTTGGTACCTCAGCTTGGGGAAGAAAGGTGGAGGCCAACATAGCCTGGGCCAAGCTGCGGACGATGGTGGAGGGGGCCCGCCTGGCTTCGGAAGAACTCTGGGGACGGTAGGGGATCGGGGAAGGGCTGCTTATGCGCTTGCTGATGAATGAAAGATGGTGGATTCAGCTTCCCCATCAAATGAGGGTCAAGCGCGGAGTGATTCGGGGGGTCACAAGATCGCAAGAGGCCGGTGGAGGGACCAGAGACGATGGATAGCTGCTGCCAGGACAAAGCCTGCGAACTGGAGGCTTTACGGGGACGCCAATCCAGGACCCTGTGGACCGTTCTGGGGATCAACGGGGGCATGTTTGGCCTGGAGATGACCCTCGGGCTGCTGGCCGGTTCCACGGCCCTGCTGGCCGACTCCTTGGACATGCTGGGGGATGCCTTGGTCTATGGGTTCAGCCTGTATGTGGTAGGCCGCAGCAATCGCTGGCGGGCCGGCGCCGCCTTGATGAAAGGCGTCATCATGGCGGGTTTTGGCTTGATGGTGCTGTCCCAGGCAGGCTATCACCTCATCTCACCGGAAGTCCCAAATTTCCGGTTGATGGGCATTACCGGAGCGCTGGCTTTGGCGGCCAATGTCACCTGTTTGCTGCTGCTGACACGGCACCGCAACGATGACCTGAATATGCGTTCCACCTGGCTGTGCTCCCGCAACGACATCATCGCCAACCTGGGAGTCTTGGGGGCGGCCGCCGCTGTCTTTGCCACCGGCTCCATGTGGCCGGACCTGGCCGTGGGCCTGCTGATCACGGTGGTGTTTATGAGGACGGCGGTCTACGTGGTGCGGCAGGCGTTGCCTGAGTTGCGCCGCCGGCCAGTCAGGGAAATCAACCAGGAGTCTGGTCAGCCCGTGGTGCTGATGCCCAACGAGAGGCGCTAGCTTGGTCTCAAGACGTTTCCCACCGCTGCACTTGTAATCCCGTCTCTCATCTCCGATACCCGGCCCTCAAACCGGTCGACCTCCTCCGGGAAGTCGCAGAGCTTGGCGACGACTGGCCTGACATCGAACGGCTACGGGTTCGGGGGGCACAATTCAGCCAAGGTGGAGGAGACATGATCAGCGGAGCTGACTCAAGGAAGGGTCCATTGGGCGGCGTGCGCTTAATCGACTGGACCGCGTTTGAGTTTGGCCGGTGTCGACCATGATGCTGGCCGACCTTCTGCCGGGCGATAGGCATGCCCAACTCATCGACGACGAGCGTTTCAGCAGCATGGAGGCCCGCCGGGACAACCGCCGGACGCTCATCGAGCTGCTGGACAACGTCTTTGTTACCAAGACCAGCGACCAGTGGGACCGGATTCTGGCCGAGCTTGGCGACCTGATCTACGGGTGTGTGCAGCACACCCTTGACCTGGTGAACGATACCCAGGTCATCGCCAACCACTACATAGTCGACTTCGACCATCCGGTGCTCGGCCCCACCAAGTGGCTCCAAACGCCTGTCACCTACACCAGGACCCCCCTTTCCACTAGGAAGATGGCCCCCGTTTTCGGGTCCACCTCAGGTCTCGTGCCACAGTCCAGGGCACCGGAACTCCTAAAGATGAGATGGAGGCACACAAAATGCCGAGAGTCATCGTTCTAGGTTCGGGAACGCCCACGCCCAGCGTGGTACGCTGGGGCTCTTCATTTCTTGTGGAATTTGGCGGAG
>CAJWBT010000258.1 GCA_913020235.1 uncultured Chloroflexota bacterium | reverse complement strand
CGCAAGGCATCGGTGAGGCGGTCCTGGTCGGCCCGGCTTTTCGGCTCGATGGCCACGGCCACCACCGGTGTGGGGAACTTGGGCGGCTCGAGAATAACCTGCTGCGTAAAGCCGCAAATGGTGTCGCCGGTAAAGGTGTTCTTCAGTCCCACAGCGGCGCAGATGCTGCCAGCCGTTACCTCTTCCAGTTCCTCCCGGCGGTTCGCATGCATGAGCAGCAGCCGCCCCATCCGCTCCCGATGGCCCTTGGTAACGTTGATTACCGAGGCGCCTGATTTGACCATTCCCGAATAAACCCGCAGGAAGACCAGCCGGCCGACAAAGGGATCAGTCGCCACTTTGAAGGCCAGGGCTGCCAGAGGTTCGTCTACGTCGGCAGTTCGCAGGGTCGGCTTTTCGGTGCGGGGGTCGATCCCTTCCACCGGGGGTATTTCCGCGGGGGACGGCAAGTATTCGATGACCGCGTCAAGCAGGGGGTGTACCCCTTTGCCGGAGGTGGCGCTGCCGCAGAGAACGGGCACCAGGCGGCCCGCGATGGTGGCCTGCCGCAGAGCCTGGCGAAGGGAGTCCTCTTCGATCTCCTCGCCCTCCAGGTACCGGATCAGCAGTTGTTCATCGGTCTCCACGATCTTCTCGATCATGGATTGCCGGTACTGTTGGAAGGTCTCCTCGTACTCAGGGGGCAGTGGGGCCAGGGTTGGGTCATGTCCGTTGGCCCCATTACGCCCCATGCTGGGGTAAATGGTGGCCATGCCGCCGATAAGGTCGGCTACGCCGAGAAATTCCGCTTCCGCGCCGAGGGGCAATTGGATGGGTACCGGATTGCCCTTGAGGCGGCGGCGAATGGACTCGATGGTCCGCTCGTAGCTGGCCCCCACCCGGTCCATCTTGTTAATGAAGCAGATGCGGGGTACTTCATAGGTGTCGGCCTGACGCCAGACGGTCTCCGACTGGGACTGAACGCCGGCAACGGCATCCAAAACGACGATTCCCCCGTCCAATACCCGCAGGCTTCGCTCCACCTCGGCGGTGAAATCCACGTGGCCGGGGGTGTCGATGATGTTTATCTGGTGGTCGCGCCAGGAGGTGCTGGTAGCGGCGGCGGTAATGGTAATCCCCCGCTCTCGCTCCTGGGGCATCCAGTCCATGGTGGTGGTGCCCTCGTCCACCTCACCGGCCCGGTGAATCCGGCCGGTGATAAACAGCACCCGCTCGGTCACCGTGGTCTTGCCGGCGTCGATGTGGGCAATGAACCCGATATTTCGAATCTTTTCAATGGAAGACTTATTATTCTTCATAACATGCCACCTGGGTGAGCCCCAGGATGATCTATCCTCTATAATGGACGAAGGCCCGGTTGGCCTCGGCCATCCGGTGCAGCTCATCTTTGCGGCGTACCGCCGCACCTTCACCTCTGGAAGCCTCCATCAGTTCCTGGGCCAGGCCGTTGCGCATCGGTATCCCTTTGCGAGCCCTCGCCCCCCGTATCAGCCATCGCATGGCCAGGGCCTCACTGCGGCCAACGCGGAGTTCCGTTGGCACCTGGTAGGTGGCCCCGCCCACGCGCTTGGGCTTTACCTCAACCAGGGGGGTGGCGTTTTTGATGGCCAGCTGGAAGACTTCCAAGGGCTCCCGGCTGGACTGATCCCGGATGATGTCGAATGCCTTATAGATAATGCGCTGGGCCGTCGTCTTCTTGCCCCGCTGCATGACCCTGTTAATGAACCGGGCTAATTCCTGGTTGTTGTATTGCGGATCCGGAGGCACTAGCCGCCGCTCTGCGCGTCTTCGCCTAGACATAAACCATCACATCTTAGCTCAGTCCTGGTGGGGAACCGAGGAAATTGAAGACCGTGGAAACCCGGTTAGCTGACAGAGGTGCGAGGTCTATCCGCACCGTACTTGCTGCGCCCCCGGCGGCGGTTCTGCACACCTTCACAGTCCAGGGCGCTGCGGACCACGTGATAGCGGACACCCGGCAGGTCCTTCACTCGGCCCCCTCGGATCAGGACTACCGAGTGTTCTTGAAGGTTGTGGCCGACGCCACCGATGTACGCGGTAACCTCCACCCCGTTGGTCAGCCGTACCCGGGCTATCTTGCGAAGCGCCGAGTTGGGTTTCTTGGGAGTCATCGTCCGCACCTGAATGCAGACACCCCGCCTCTGGGGACATCCGGGGCCCCACTTCACACGGTTGCGCAAGGAGTTCTGTACCCAATGCATCGCCGGAGCCTTCGTCTTCTTACGGACGGGCTGGCGACCCTTCCTAACAAGCTGGTTGACAGTGGGCATAGAACGACTCCGCTGGTCAAGTAGACAGCAATATAGAAGTTTAGCAAGCACGCTGGGCAATGTCAACCTGAATTGCGCTAAACCAGAGACGAATCGCCGACATCGAGAGTTTCGCCCGTGGGCCTGTAATCCGCCTCCACTTCCGGCGGCGCGGACAGGGTGGCGGCAGCGCCGCGGGACGGGCGTTTTCCAGGATTGAGCACGCCTGTATCGCTTGACAACCCTGGGTCGTCAAGCTAGAGTAGGGTCCAATCTGGCGGAAGGCCAATTCGTAGCCTGCGTCCGCCGGCCCACGTTAACAATTGAATGGCCCACTCGAGGCACCATTACGGTTTAATAGGGAAGGCGGTGAGAAGCCGCCGCGGTTGCGCCACTGTATGCGGAGGGTAGGCCGACGATGGACCACTGCCGGTCCGCGATGCGCGGACGGCGGGAAGGTGTCGGCCAATCGATATCCGTGAGCCAGGAGACCTGCCCGGGATGGGGGAGCTCACCTCTGCGCCAAACAGAAAGGTTCCTTTTGGGAATGCTATGTTTTAGTATTGCCCATGAAGCCGGTAGAAGCGTCTTCAACCCCTGGCCAGAGCAGAGCCAGGGGTTTTTGATTCTTGATGAGGCCTGCTGAACAGATGGAAGAACCCGGCGGGGCTGCCAGACCTGTCCAAGGCGAGGGTCGCTGGTGAGCCTGTATAACCAATGTGACTGCCGTAGCCGGTGGCTAACATGACCATGGGTGGCGGTGCTGTGTCCATAACGGTGGTGGCGGTCGGCCCAGGCGACGCCCGCCTGCTGACCTTGAGGGGCCAGCAGGCGCTGCGGGAGGCAGGCTTGGTGGCCGGGTTCGACACGGTGCTGGATGTGGTGCGACCCTGGCTGGATCACGCCGAGGTGTGTCCCATGAACTACCGGGATCAGGAAGAGGTCTTGGAGTACGTCGGGAGCCAGGCGCGAAAGGGCCGGCGTTGCGTTGTTTGCTGCTGGGGCGACCTGAACGTGTCGGCCCGGGAGCTGCTGGAGCGTGTCCGTCGGCGTGCCGACAGTGTGGAGTTGGTGCCGGGCATCAGCTCGGTTCAGGTAGCCTGCGCCCGGTCGGGGATTTCCCTGGAGGATGCGCTGTTCATCACCCTCCACCAGCGCCGGGACGCCGGCGGTGACCTGGATGAGCTGGAGCATTACCTCCGCGAGGGACGCCGCCACGTGATCCTGATTCCCAGGCCCTGGGACCTGATGCCCGCCGCCATCGCCAAGAACCTTCTAAAGTCCGGCATACCGGGCCAACGCTCGCTGACTGTCTACCAACGCCTCTCCCTGGAGGGCGAACAGCGATGGAGCGGCACCCTGGATGAATGCGCCGCCATAGCGGAGGAGTTCAGCGATCTTACGATCATGGTATTCTCGCGGCCTTCTTTTGAACCGGGCAACGGGGCCGGCGATGGACCGCGGGGAGCGTGACCCGTGGCGGTTCCGAAGATGATACTGTTCGTCACCACTGCCGACACGGACCTGCTAACCGCCGACCGCGCGCTGGCCGGTCTCTCCCTTCCCGGCTTTCCCCAGGTGCGGGCCTTTAACCCCGCCGCCCTCGTCACCCCCGAGGCCCGAGACGAGCTGCTCAGCGCTGCGGGCCGGGCCGGCGTGGTGCTGCTGCGCTTGCTGGGCGGGAAACGGGCCATGCCCGAAACCTTCGAGCCCCTGGTCCAGGTCTGCCGGTCCCGAAGGGTGCCCCTGATCGCCTGCCCCGGGCACGA
>CAJWBT010000257.1 GCA_913020235.1 uncultured Chloroflexota bacterium | reverse complement strand
GTGACCATCTCGTTGAAGGTTATGCGGTAGGGTCCGGGGGCCAGGGAGAGCCAGCCGCCTTCGCCGAAGCTCAGGGTTTCCATGGCCGAAATCTCCCGCTGGCCCGAGGCGGCGCCCATGCTTCCCGCCGATACCAGTTTGCCCACTTCCCGCAGAGTGAAGTCGAAGCCGTTGGGCTGGAGCTGTTGTTCCAGGGAGACATATTCCTCGACCAAGGGAGGGGACCCCTGGACCAGGCCGGCAATGGAGTCCCGGTCCAGCGGGTTGCCCGGCGCCGGTGATCCTGCCATATCGTCTCCGGAACAGGCCGCGTTACTCCATGGCCAATGCCATATGGCGGTGGGGTAAAAAGCGCCCACCGGGGAACTGCGCGGCTGCCTAACTTCGCTGCTAACCTGAGAAGTCGTGCCCCGACGGCTGGTAGCCTGTCTTCCCTCAGGGCGAGGGATGCCTGGCCCGGCCCTCGTCCAGTGAAGGCGCCGGGAACAGGGCCTAATCGTGCATGAAGTCCTGGGCATCCGCGGGCAACGGCTTCTCTTCGGGGACTTCCGTGATGACCGCCTGAGTCGTCAGCAGCACACCGGCGATGCTGCCGGCGTTTTCCAAAGCGGAGCGGGTTACCTTGACCGGGTCCAGGATGCCCCGTTCGATCATGTGGCAGAATTCTCCCTGCTCGGCGTCGAAGCCCCAATCCCCTTCTCCGGTGCTGACACCTTCAAGGATCACCTCGCCGCGATGGCCCGCGTTACGAGCGATGAGCAGCAGGGGCGCGCTCAGAGCAGTTTTTACCAGGCGGACTCCCAGGGCCTCGTCGCCGGACATCTGTTTTTCCAGAGCGTCCAACACGTGGGCGCTCCGGATCAGAGCAACACCGCCGCCGGGTACCACGCCCTCTTCCACCGCCGCCCGGCTGGCCGACAGGGCGTCGTCGGTCCTGGATTTCCGTTCTTTGACCTCCGGCTCGGTGGCCCCGCCCACCTTTACCACGGCGACGCCTCCAGCCAGGGCCGCCTTGCGTTCTTCGAGCTTCTCCCGGTCGTAGTCAGAGGTGGTCTCCTCAATCTGCGCTCGAAGCTGGTCCACCCGTTCCTTGATGCTCTGCTCGGACCCGCGGCCCTCGACGACGGTCGACTCGTCCTTTAGGACCACGATACGACGCGCCGATCCCAGGTGGCTGATCTCAACGTTATCCAGCTTCAATCCGACGTCACCGCTGATGACCGTGGCTCCGGTGACGATCGCCATGTCTTCCAGGAGGGCCTTGCGCCGTTCTCCAAATCCGGGCGCCTTGACCGCCACGCAAGGAAGGGTACCCCGAACCTTGTTGACCACCAGTGTCGCAAGTGCTTCCCCGTCCACGTCTTCGGCGACGATGACCAGGGGCCGCCTCCCGGCTTCGATCACCTTCTCCATTACCGGTACGATCTCATTCGCCGAGCTGATCTTCTGGTCGGTGAGCAAGAAGATGGGTTCGTCCAGGGCCACCTCCATTCGCTGGGCGTCGGTGACGAAATGGGGGGAAAGGTATCCCCGGTCCAGCCGCACCCCTTCGACGACCTCCAGCTCATCCGACAGCGTCTTGGACTCTTCAACCGTGATCACCCCGTCCCGGCCGACTTTGTCCATGGCGTCGGCCAGAAGGCCCGCGATGGCCTCTTCGTGGGCGGAAAGGGCCGCCACCCGGGCGATTTGGTCGCGGCTTTCCACTTTAGTGGCCAGCTTCTTCAGATCTTGCACCACCGCCGCCACGGCTTTGCCGATGCCGGTTCTTAGGGCCGTGCCGTTGGCTCCGGCGGCCACGTTCTGGAAGCCGGAGCGGACAATCGCTTGGGTCAGCACTACCGACGTGGTGGTGCCATCGCCCACCGTGTCGTTGGTCTTGGAGGCTGCCTCTTTGACCAGTTGGGCGCCCATGTTCTCGTAGGCGTCGGGAAGCTCAACTTCTTTAGCGATAGTGACGCCGTCGCTGCAGACAAGCGGCAGCCCGAACATCCGGTTCAACAAAACGTTGCGGCCACTGGGGCCCAGCGTCAGCCCCACCACGCGGCACAACTGGTCCACGCCACGCATCAGGCTGGTGCGGGCATCCGAGTCGAAGGTTAGCTGCTTGTCCGCCATAAAAGTCTCCTCATTCTGATCCAACTGCCAACCGCCGGCTTGGGGCCGGTTGTTGGTCCCAGTATACAAATATGCGCCAGTATACAAATATGCGATAGTAGAGGCAGGTTGTCAACTTTTCCGGTTTGGCCGGTCCATGAAAGGCCCGGCGGGCATCTCCGGACCGGCGTGGCCAAAGGACTCAGACAGGTTGAGCCAACAAGCTGATTGGTGGCCCCCAGAGCTTGACCCCTTCCCGGCCGTCGGCCTCGGCGTTCAGATTCGCGATGGTGGTTCCCAACGTTGGGTGGACTAGCCCTTGGGCCAGCTCCGCCAGCGGTACCAGGGCAAATGCCCGCTGGTGGAGGCGGGGGTGGGGGATTTGCAGGTTCGGCAGGTCAATTGTGCGGTCGCCGTACAGCAAGATGTCCACGTCGATCAGGCGAGGGCCGTTGCGGAACCCGGGCTGCCGGCCCATCGCTACCTCCAGCCTTTTTACTGATTCTAGCAGCCGAGGGAGGGGCAAGGTTGTCCGTATCTCCAGCACGCAGTTCAGGAAGCTTGGCTGGCAGGCGTGTCCCCACGGCTCCGTCTCATAGACCGACGAGGCCCGAAGAAGTTCAACCCCTCTGCGGGCGGCCCTCCGGCCACGGCTTTGACGGACTCCGCCATCCCCGGATCGCACCCAGTCCCTGCGAAGGCCGGAGACTGCCTCCGCTAGATTCCGATCCCTTTGGCCCAGGTTGGAGCCCAGGCCCAGATAGGCGGTTACCGGCTCCAACCGGCGGGCCTCCAGTCGCGTATGATGGCGTCGCTCATCCTGCACACCCGGGCCATCTCTTTCACATCGTGGACCCGGACGATGTCCGCTCCGCCCGCGATGGCCAGAGCCACGGTGGCGGCAGTGCCTTCGATTCGCTGGTCCGGCGGCAGGTCCAGTACCAGGCCGATGGTGGACTTGCGCGAGGTGCCCACCAGCAGGGGGCAGCCTAGCTCTTTGAACTCGCTCAGCCGGCGGAGCACCTCCAGGTTGTGGTCCGGCGTCTTGCCGAAGCCGATGCCCGGGTCCAGGATGATGTTTCCTTCGGGCACTCCGGCTTCCCGCGCCAGTCGCGCGCCGCGGGACAGGCTGGCGAAAATGTCGGGCAGCAAGTCTAGATACCGTCGGGTTTCCTGGTTGTGCATGAGAATAAGAAGCGCGCCGGATTCCGCCGCCACCTGAGCCACGAGGGGGTCTGCCTGGAGGCCCCAAACGTCGTTGATGACCGTGGCGCCGGCCTCGACGGCCCGACGGGCGACGTGAGATTTGTAGGTGTCCACGCTGATCGGGATGCTCACCCGCGGCGCGATCGCGTCCAGGGCGGGCAACAGCCGGCCCAGCTCCTCGTCCACGCTCACGGGGAGGGACCCGGGCCGGGTGGACTCGGCCCCAACGTCCAGGAAGTCGGCCCCTTCGGCTTCGAACCGGACCGCCTGCTCGACGATGGACGGTATATCCGAGCCCAGGCCGTCTCCGGAGAAAGAGTCGGGGGTAACGTTGATCACCCCCATCACGTAGGTGCGGGTCCCCCAGTCCAGTTTTTCACCCCGGGCCACGGTCAGGCGGGTGAGGGCGGTTGATTTGGTCATCGGGGCATCGCCTCGGGGTTGCAGGCTGGCGGCAAAGGTTCGTTCTGGAGGGCTAACAGAACCGCTCAGACACCATTTTAGCACCGCCACTTTCGCCTTGCATGGTCCAAAGGCCGTCTGCTAGGATGAACCCGAGCTTCAAAGGTGAACCAAACCAGGGCGTGCGCTGGATTTCGTGGGCGCAGCCCAGGCTACACCCCGAAGAGGAGGGGTAGTGACAACAGAGAAAAAGGTGATCGACATAAAGCTCGACGCCCTGGAAGAGATGCGCCAGCTGGGCCGCAAGGGTGGCGGCCAGAAGCGCATCGACCAACAGCACGACCGGGGAAAGCTAACC
>CAJWBT010000256.1 GCA_913020235.1 uncultured Chloroflexota bacterium | reverse complement strand
GGAATTCCTCTTCCGTGACTCCGGATACATTGTGAATCGCGATAAATCGGGCCATCTCGTTCGTCTACCTCATCCTGAGCATCTGACCGTCAGCGTTGGTCTGTCCCCTAGGGGGTCTCGGGCCACTCGCACCGGGGAGCGCCGGCCCCCCCTCACCCGGCGCTCCGTCACGCAGCGCCCGGAAACATGGGCGGCGGTTCATGCCGTTCATACCACACCGTTCATACCACAGGGTAGGGCCTATTGCCGACGGAGGGCCGCGAACCGCACGCCCGTACCCTGTTCTCGGTGGACCCTGGGCGCACCAAGCCTGCCCTAGTCGGCCGGAGGTACAAACGGGTAAGGAATTTCCGGTCCGTCCTTCAGGGGAAGCACCACGGTGGCGGTGCCAGGCATGCTTTCGATGCCGTCCTGGGTCTTCATCCCGATCTCCAGGTCGATCAGGCCCATGCCGCCCTTTTCCTGCTTGCCTATCACCTTGCCCCACATGATCACCACGTCGCCCGGCACCAGCATAGCCCGGTGCTCGAAGCGGGCCTTCCAGGGCCAGCCTCCGGGAAGCGTCCAGTCCTTGAGAAATTGGGGCACCACGCTCTGCTTCCAGGAGCCGTGGATCAGAATGCTGGGGTTCTTGTCGTGGTTCATGCCAAAGTCCAGGTCGTAGTGAATCCGGTGAAAGTTCTCGATCGCCGCGCTCCACCGGAACAGGTGGGTGGGAGTGGGATTGTATATGTACTTGGGCAGCTCCATCCCCTCATGCACGTCTTCATAATAAAGCTGCTGCTTGGTGCGCAGTTGGTCCCCTGTCGGCCTATCGTTGTGGGTCAGGATCTCTTCGGGGGACATCTTCAGTAGTTCATCCAGCGGAGCGCTCATGGGTGCCACCTCACTTTCATCAGGAGTGCCTCTAGGACGTCACGGGTGGGAGGCTTATCGACGGATACTGGAGGACCGGTTGATGCAAAGTATATCGCCGTTCTGGTTCTTATAGGTGGTCTCGGTGGTGACGATCAGGAAGGACTGGCCCTCCCGGCCCACCCGTTCTCGAATATCCGCGTAGCTGTTCTGGAAAAATATCTTGTCGCCAAGGCTGGGATACTTGCGGATTTCAAGCTCGTTCCCCGCGTTGAGCACCCGCACCAGGGGAGTGGGGACGGCGGGCAGGGCCCCGGTTTTGGCCACCCGGCCAATGCCGTCGGACTCGGGGTCATCTATGAATGCCTGGGTTATCGGATCGCCTTGGCCCGGCCGGATGCGGGTGGCCATGTAGCTGACCATGATGGGTGGGGTGATTATCTCACCGTATCTGGTGGTCTTGGCGAATTCCTCGTCCCAGTATCTGGGGTCAGGGTCCATCACCGCCTGCGTGAACCTTCGGAGGTACTCTTCGTTGACCACCCCCCAAGCCTCGACTACATCACCGCTGACCCCGATCATCGCTTTCACCTCGGGAGTTAGCGCCGATTGGGTCTCTTGAGTCATATTCTAACCCTCCTGGACGGACTTGACGCCATACAGACTACTCCAGTCTCTTTTAGTTAGTCAATAAGGCGCGGCCCGCGGTCAGAATCCGCTGGCAGACCCCTCGGACGCCTTTCGCCGCGGGAGAGGGAGTCTCCCCGAATCTTTCCCGGCTCGGTGCCTCTTGCGTCGAAGCGGGCGAAGCGGCGGTGACGCGGATACGTGGAGACCGCTCCTTGAGGTTTTCCGGCGGCTGCGCTACTATCGGGCCATGAAGCGGCCCATGAGGCGGCCCATGAAGCGTTGGGTGTTCCTGCTGGTTCTGGGGGCTGCCGTGGCCTGCGGCGGGACCGACGGGCTTCCAACCGCTGTGGCCACCTCGCGCCCTCCGGTGGCGAGTCCGGTCCCGTCTACGGTGGATACCGTGAGGTCCACTCCGGCGACGGCCGCATCCAAACCTCCGGCGGGCACCACAGGGGTCACGCCGGTGGTCGAGGCCACCCCAACCGGCGCTTTGGAGACCCCTCGGCGGCCTGGAGTCAAGGTGGGTACCGCAGCCTTCGAGGTGGAGCCGGCCATAACCTCCGCCCAGCGTGCTCAAGGACTGTCGGGCCGCCCAAAACTGGCTCCCGGCAGCGGCATGTTGTTCATCTTCGAGCGGGAAGGAAAGTACTCCTTCTGGATGATCGACATGCGGTTCGCCCTGGACATGGTTTGGATCGGCGCCGAGTGCACCGTCGTCGACATCACCTTCAATGCCCCGCCCCCGGCGCCGGACCAGGCCCCGGACCAGTTGCCCCGGTTCGCACCGGGCGCGCCGGCCCGGTACGTCCTGGAAATCAACGCGGGAGAGGCGGATTCGGCGGGAATCAGACCCGGAGACCCGGTCCTGTTCACCGGCGGCCTGGCGGGGCGCCACGGCTGCTGAGGGTACCGTCGGCGTTGCGCCCCACCGGCGGCCGGGTTACAGTGACACGCGGGAAGAACAGCGGGGCGGCGCCGGTCGCTCTTGGCCGGTGACAAGAGTGCCGGGACCCTAGCCGGGCCCCTAGCATAGAAGAAGGGCGGTGATCGATGAACATCTTGATTTCCGGCTCCATGGCCTACGACCGCATTATGGACTTTCCCGGCCGGTTTTCCGACCACATCCTGCCGGACAAGATTCACCTCCTCAACGTGAGTTTTACGGTGAGCAGTCTGATGGAGAGGTTCGGCGGCACCGCGGGCAACATCGCCTATGCCCTGTCCCTTCTGGCGGAGCACCCGCGGATTCTGGCCACCGTCGGACACGACCACCAGCGGTATTTCCAGTGGTTGGAGCAGCACGGCCTCGCCACGGAAGATATCCGGGTGATTCCTGAGGAGTTCACCGCCTCCGCCTATATCACCAGCGACACGGCTCAAAACCAGATCACGAGCTTCAATCCGGGCGCGATGAAACACGCTTCGGCCTGCGACCTCACCCGGGTTGACCCCGCCGAGTGCATAGCGATAGTGGCCCCGGGGAACCTGCAAGATATGGCCGACTATGCCCAAACGTACCACGAGCGCGGAATCTTCTGCATCTTCGATCCCGGCCAGTCGCTGCCCGCGTGGAATGGCGACGACTTGGCCCGGAGCATCCTGCACTCCAAGATGCTGGTCTCCAACGACTACGAGCTGGAGCTGATCAGAGACAAGACAGGGCTTTCGACCGGCCGGCTCTTGGAGAGTGTGGATACCATAGTCACCACCAAAGCCGAGCGCGGCTGTGAGGTGCTTACGCGGAAGGGCGCGGTACAGATACCTGCTGTGTCGACCGACAAGGTGGCCGACCCCACCGGGGCGGGCGACGCCTTTCGCGGCGGGCTGATCAAGGGTCTGGTCCAAGGGTACTCGGTGGAGTGGGCCGCCAAGATGGGGACGGTCTGCGCCCACTACGCGGTCCAAGCCTACGGCACCCAGGAATACAGCTTCACCCCGAAGGAGTTCCAGGCCATGCTGGAAGGCCATTTCAGCCCCAATCCGGGACCTTAAGGGAAGCTCCGCCGGCTTACGAGTATTTGCCTTGCCCGGCGGATTCCGCTACAATCGCCCTGGCTCGCGGCCCGGCCATGGCCTCCCGATGGACCGGGCTATTCAGTTAAGGAGACACGGACTAAAGGTGGTTGTTGAGGAAGAGGCCCGGGCCGCCATTCCGGCCGGCGTATTGGACGGCGTCAAGGTGCTGGACTTGAGCGAGGACATCGCCGGGTCCTTCTGCGCCCGCCTGCTGGCCGACTACGGGGCCGAGGTGTTGAAGCTGGAACCCCCCGGCGGGGCCGGCCTGCGCCGGATGGGCCCCTTCTACCATGACGACCCTCACCCCGAAAAGAGCCTGCTCTTTCTGGTGCTTAACCTGAACAAGAAGGGCGCCACCCTCAATCTGGAGACCACCACCGGCCAGGCCATCTTGAAGCAACTGGTCCCCCACGTCGATGTCATCATCGAAACCTACCGGCCCGGCTACTTGGCGTCCCTCGGGCTTGGCTACGAAGACCTGGCGCCGCTGAACCCCGGGCTGATAATGACCTCCATAACTCCCTTCGGCCAGGACGGCCCCTACAGCCAGTTCCAGGGCGAAGAGATCGTCA
>CAJWBT010000255.1 GCA_913020235.1 uncultured Chloroflexota bacterium | reverse complement strand
TCGCTTTCCTGATCAACCTGGCCGCTTTCCCGCTCACCCACGGCATGATGCCCGTCTTCGCCCTGGACGTGCTTCATACGGGTCCCATGGGACTCGCGGCGCTCACCTCGGCCGTCGCCACGGGGGCTTTAGTCGGCTCTTTCGGCCTGGCCGCGAAAGGGGGGTTTGCAAAGCCCGGTGCCGTGGCGGTTCTGGCGGTTCTGAGTTGGTGTCTGTCAATCCTGGTTTTCACCCAATCTACCTGGATGGCCGTTTCTCTGGCCATTCTGCTGGCGTCAGGTGTAACTCAATCGTTCAGTCTCGTGAGCGTCGATTCACTGCTTTTGAGGCTGGTCCCGGCAGAGCTTCGGGGCAGAATAATGGGGATTCGCTCCATGGCTGTCTATGGGCTGCCAATGGGTCTCCTGGCGATCGGCGCCATGGCCGACATCATGGGCGCACCGCGCGCGATTGCAATCATGGCAGCCGCGGGAGGGGTACTGACCCTGGCGATTGCGGCTTGGCTTCGGGAACTGTGGTCTGCGTCCTGACGGCTGGCCGTGTTATGTAAAGGACGGCGCATCACGACCCGCGGCTGGTGGGGAATTCTCGCACCGTGCTCTCGAACTCATCGGGCTTGTTATGGACGATGCAGCGCCCCGCACCTTGGAAAGTCACCGCCCTCCCCCGGCACCGTCCGGCCCATGCAGCCCCGAGGGGGTTCTGTGCCGTTGGCATGACCCTCGAACGGGATTGGCCGTGATGCCCGGTGGTGGCCCTTCAGAGTCTGTGAACGTATTCGGTTGGAAGCCACCCAGGGGACTGATCTTAAACTTAATGCCCCACAAGCTCTCGGGCGGACGCTGGTTATGTAAACCGGGCGCTGGCAGGGATCTCCAACACCGCTTCGAGTATGCCGTCCCGGATCGTGTAGAAATGCGAGTGAATATTGACCGGCGTGCCGCCGTGGGAGGGAATAAGCCACACCTTGTCTCCCGGGGCAAGCTGCTGCGCGTCTCCTTCGAGGGTTAGGCTGCCGTGCTCCGCGGAGAGTTTGGCTACTTTGGCGCCCTCAGGCCAAGCCACCTCGGGTAGGCCAAGGGTAACGCCGATGGCTTTGTGGCCGCAGTCGACGATAGCCCGGTCTTTGGCCGGCCGGCTTATGACCGTGGACAGCACCATCAGCGAAATGTCGAAGTCCGGGACGTAGCGGTAGTGGGCGTCCATGAAGGGATAAGCTCCTGCCTGGACCTCGGTGACACCAGCGATCTCGCTGGTAATGTTCCAGGTGCCGGTGCCGCCGGCGCTGACCACCTCGATGGGTAATCCGGCGCGCTCGACCAGCTCCCGTGAGTCCAAGAGCTTCTGGATGCGAGCTTTTGTCTCGATGGAGCGTTCTTCGAAGTCCTCGATCCACATTCCGCCTTCGTACCCCATCAGCCCCGCAAAGTGAAGGCCTGGGGCGTTCGTCACCAGCTTTGCCAGGTCCACCACACCGGGGCCGGGCTCAACACCGCACCGGTCGAGGCCGACGTTTACGTCGATCACGGCACGCAGGCTGACGCCGCTGGACTGGGCGGCCTCGGAGAGTTCCGCGACGTTCCGGGGATCGTCCACGGCCACCATCATATTGGCGTCGCGGGCCAAACTCAGCAGCCGGGCGATCTTGGGGCGGGTGACTATCTCGTTGGCGATAAAAACGTCCTTGATGCCGCCGTGGACCATAACCTCAGCCTCGCCAACCTTGGCGCAGCAAACCCCACCCGCGGTTGCGCCGGCATCGAGTTGCCGGTGGGCCAGGACAGGGCTCTTGTGGGCCTTGACGTGAGGTCGTACTTTGGAAGTGCGCTGGGCGAAGAAGCTGTGCAGCGTCTTCAGGTTGCGTTCCATCACCGGGAGGTTGATGAGAAGTGCTGGGGTATCCAGTTCTTCTACGGGAGTTCCGGGCAAGGGGAGGAAGTCCAAAGGCATGGGGTGACCCTCCTTTCCACCGCGCCTGGGTCCATCGTGGGGCTGCAGGCGTTATTGAGGTCTGCCAGGGGTCTTTTCCAGAGATGCCGTTTCATTCCGGCCCGGCTTTGGCGGGGGGTCTGGCATTGGGCCGGCCAGAGTACGTCCGGCGCGCCGGGGCGGGAAAGAGGCCGCAACGGGAAGCCTCCAATCTGCGGGCCGCGGGAGGCGACCTCCGGCCAAGTCTAACATGGGCAAGGATGGGCGGCTACCGTCCCTTCAGGAAGGGATACGGTACAGGCTGGCCGCCCCGGAGCGGCAGCACAACGGTGGCTGTGCCCATGGAGAGAACGCTGGCATCTTCCTGGCGCAGCGCGATATCCAGGTCCACGTAGCCCAGGCCATCTTCAACCCGTTTGGCGGAAATCTTGCCGCCAAAGGTGAAAGTGTGATGGGGAAGCAGGTTGCCCCTTAGCTGGTGGTAGACCTTCCACACCCAGCCTCCATCCCCCACCCAGTGATACAGGAGCTTGCAGAAGCAGGCCTGAGTCCAGTAGCCCGAGCCGACCACGTTGGTCAGGCCAAGCTCGTTCACCGCGTACTCGTAATCGTAGTGGTCCCGGCGCCAGGTTTCGACCGCGGCGCACCAGCGCACCATGACCGGGACCGAATAGTCCAATGACCAGGACGGAATCTCGGCGCCCACCTGCACGTCTTCGTAGACAAGGTCCTGTTGCTTCGTTTGTGCCATGGTTATCGCTCCTCTAATTCTCTACACCCACGTCAACGTATCGTTCGGTGCACAGGACGTCGCCGTTCTGGTTGATGAACGTATTTTCCGTGACGATGAAGAGCAGCCGGCCGCTGCGACCCGTCTTCTCGTAGGCGTCCGCCAAGCGGCGGTGCTGCGTGATCCGATCGCCAACCCTGGCCAGCTGGTGTATCTCCAGGTCGCTGTAGGCATGGAAGACCAGCAGGTGAGGAGGCCAAGGAATCCCTTTCGTTGTTTCAACCGAATCGTCGGCGTGGGAAACGGTGGAGACCGACACCAGGGGGTCGGGCGTTCCCGAAGCCCGCCGGCGCACGCCGGTGATGGGATACGAGCCGGGCGCCACTACGCCGCCGTACTTGAGGTCCCGGGCATGGCCTTCATCGTAGTATATTTGGCTGTCATCCATCGTCGCCTGAGCGAAGCGGCGCACTTCGCTGGTGGACAGCTCATCGCAGCTGGTGACCGGAGGAAATTCCGTGCCGATAGCCGCCCGGAGTTCGTCGGTTATCAGGCTTTCCGTCTCATTGGCCATGCCTACCTCCGCCTACCAAAACTGGAGCGGCTTACCGCAGCCGCGCCCTCATACTTGCGTTTCCCGGGGACATAGTACTATACGGCCCAGGGACGGCGCCATCCCGTCTTGTGTCCCCGGCGCCCGGGTGATGCTGGGACGCCGAACCCTCACCCCCGGCCCCTCTCCCATGGGAGAGGGATGCCCTGGCGCAGTCTGGGCTGGTTGAGGGCACTGGCTGGGCGGGAAGAAGCCGTTGACGAAGGCTAGAACCCCGGTTAGAGTTGTAGGCGTCTCCGAGGGGTCCGATGCGAGCGGTCCCCGGCGGGGAAGAGGAACCCAGGGCAGAGACGCGGGCGTCTCTTTTTTCTGCCCGTCGAGAGAGGAATGATTGGTTAGAGAATTTCGCGGCCAGACAGACCCCATTACCCTGGAGGTGGTGGGCAGCGCTTTCATATCCGTCGCCGACGAGATGTGGGCCGCCCTGGTGCGGGCGGCTTACTCCAACAACATCAAGGAGCGCGAGGACTGCTCGACGGTGATCCAAGACCCCGACGGCAGGGTGGTGACCCAGGGGAAAAACAGCATAGCCGTACACCTGTCTTCCTTCTTGAGCACGGTTGGCGCCATCAAGCGTTTCCACCCGGCGGAGAGCATGTCGGAGGGCGACGTGTTCATCATAAACGACCCCTACGGCGGGGGACCCTCCCATCTGATCGATGTCACTTTCATGATGCCGGTGTTCTACGAGGGCCAGATCGTGGCTTTTGTGGGCAACACCGGTCACTGGCCGGACATCGGAGGGAAAGCGCCCGGCCAGGGAGCGGTGGGGGATGCCCGGGAGATTTACCAGGAGGGCCTCAGGA
>CAJWBT010000254.1 GCA_913020235.1 uncultured Chloroflexota bacterium | reverse complement strand
GCAGCAGGCTGATCCCGTTGGCCAGACCGGTCTCGATGTGCAGGTTGACGAAGGATGGCTGGCCGCTGGCGGAGGCGTAGCCGTCGGCCATGCCCATCGCCACGCCTTCCTGGGTGGCCAGCACGTATTCGATGTCGGGGTAGGAGGGAAGGGAGGCCATTATGGCGCTTTCACTGGTCCCCGGGTTGCCGAAGATATACCTCACGCCTTCGGCACGGAGCATCTCCATGAAGGCGCGTTTTCCGGTCATTCTTGCCATGCTGCTCCCTCCAGGAGGCGGCGGTCCAGGGCCCCCTCCCCACCGGAGCCGGGACACTGGCCGGCGGCCAACGCCAATCCCCTCCCGTGAGTATACGCCGGTGTATACGCCCGAGGAATTCCACCTACGGCGCGGTTTTGGGGGAATCGGGCCGGCGAACCGGGGTCCAGCCTACCGTCGGGGTTTGGGGTGTCCTCGAAGAGGCTAGCCATTTTCTCATCCCCCTATCACTCGAACCAGTGATGCCAAAGCGGCGCCGCCGTGCCAAAATCGGAGTAAGGACTCCCGAAACGGCCAGCATTCAACATATGGAGCAGACGCTATGCTGTGGAGCTTCAAGAGTTGTGGTAAATGCGGCGGCGACCTGGTCATGGAAGGTGACGAGTGGAGGTGCATCCACTGCGGGCGCTACTACTATCCCAACGTCACTCAACTCCGTGAAACCGAAACCACTCTTTTCCGGAGCGGGACGCCGAGCGATGGCGTGGCGGGCCAGGTTATCGACACGATGTCCGCTGTCGCCGAGGCGTAGCCAGGCACGGGACAACATCCGCCCGTACCTGTCCCAAGCCCGAGGCTGAGACCCTTTGCCAGAGGTACGCTCCTGGTTTATTACAGACGACCCGGTGGACCGGAGCGGATGGGCCGTCAGGACTCGCAGAAGAAGAGTTCTGCCTCCGGGCGGTATCCGGCCCACTCCCGTCACTCGCCCTTCAGCCTCCGTAGCTCCTCCTCCAACTCCGCTACCCGCGCCGCCAGTTCCTGGTGTTCGGCCGGCGGGGGAAACGGCTGACCGGCGCCGGACACCGGGCCGAGGGCCGCTTCTTCCAGCGTGTGATGTGGCCGAGGGTCCAGGAGAAGGCGCACCACGTCCGGACGGGCGTAGTGGCCCACCGAGTCCATCCTCAGCTTCCGGCGGGTGATGGCCTGCAGGTCTAAGTCGGCGACGACCCACCCTTCGCCTTCGATCAAAGGCTCGGCAAGGTGACGCCCATCGGGTCCGATAATGGCGGTGTAAGAGGAGTCCGGCGCCAGCCGCTCCCTCAGGTCAGGGTCGGGACAAAGCTCGACCAGCTGGTCCGGGTTGAGCCAGCCGGTGGCGTTGACCACGAAGCATCCAGACTCCATTGCATGGTGGCGAATGGTCACCTCCACCTCTTGAGCGAAGCCGGAGCGCCCGATGTAGCCGGGAAAGTGCGAGCAGTGGATCTCCTCTCGTTGAAGCATGAGGGCATACCGGCACAGGGGCATGTAATGCTCCCAGCAGATCAGCGGGCCCACCCGTCCGACGGCGGTGTCCAACACCTTCAGGTCCGAGCCATCCCCCCAGCCCCAAATCATCCGCTCTTGGTAGGTCGGCATCAGTTTGCGGCGTTTCGCCAGCAACGTGCCGTCTGCGTCGAAAACCACCTGGGTGTTGTAGAGACTCCCGCCGTCGCGCTCGTTCACTCCCAGGACCACCACGGTCCCGGCCGCCGCCGCCGCGACACCCACGGCCTGGGTCACGGGCCCCGGTATCTCCACCGATTGCTCGAAAAGGCGCAGATGCTGCTCCGCGATGGTGGCGGGAGCCTGCCAGCTGGCGAAGTAGGGATAATTGGGGATAAAGGTCTCAGGAAATACCAGGAGCTGGATACCCCGGCGTCCAGCCTCCGCAATGGTGTCCAAGACCTTCTGGGTGCTCCCGTCGCGGTCGAAAAGAACCGGGGTGAGCTGCACGGCTGCGGCGTGAACGATGCGGTTAGTCTCCATTGAATCCCCCTTGTCCCGTGGCGCCTGGTGAAGGATCTCCTCCAGGGCAGGCCCTGCCGCTCCAAGACCGCCACCGCCGGCGGGCTCAGGCTGAGCCTGGAGCGGTGAATCGCGGCGCTACCCGGAGGGGGCACAGGTGCCATTATACTGGGCTCCGGGGCGTCGGCAAAGGGGAATTGCGGCGATTCGGGTGGCGTAGCCGATGACGAGTTCGTGAGCAGCCTTCCGTCGCGAGTGTAGACATATCCTGCCTTTCTTGCAATCGAGTGGAGCGCCCTTTGGCGTCGCTGCCCACCCGTCCTGAATTGTCCCCGGCAAACCATTCTAGCTACCAGCGAAAGTGGAAGGAGGGCCGCAGGAGCCGTCGCCGTTTGCATCAGCCCAGCCCTCGCCAGGATCATCCAAGTTGCTCTTCGTCCTCCTCACCCATTCCCCGAGGGATGGCGCCTCGGGAACCTTTTCGTGCCTTTCGCCGTCTTGAAACCGTGGGCTAGGGTATTGGAGACGAACATGAAGCGAATACTCGCCATTTTGGCGATCGGGATATCGGTGCTGACGCTGCTTGCTGCTTGCGGCGGTGAGTCATCGGGAGGCGAAGCCACCGACGAAGCCCCGGGGACCACGGAAAGCAAATTCGATATCGGTATGCTGGTCAGCGAGTTGGCTGGTCAGGGCGTAGCCGTCGCGGAAGGCGATGCTGTCACACAGCCGTTCTTCTCAGTACCGGGGCAGATTATCAAAGTGAACCGAGAGTCGCTCCAGGTGTTTACCTATGACTCATCTCGGGCGGCACAGGTGGCTGCCGATCTGGTGGATCCGGCGGGATTCACTGTTGGAACGACAAGTATCTCATGGGTGGAGCCGCCGCATTTCTATCTAAGAGATAGCCTGATGATCATTTATGTGGGCGTCAACGGCTCGGTCATAGGCCTCCTTGAGACGGTCCTGGGTCCGCAGTTCGCGGGTGCTGAATCTACCGGAGTGGAATACAACTACAAGCGTCTAATAGACGATCTTGGCAATACTGGGTCTACTGTTGACGAGCTTTCTGGTTCCGCAACGCCCGTTGGTTTCTCAGTCGTAGGCCGGATGGTTGCCGTTAACGTCGGCATGATCCAGGTCTATGAGTTCCCGGACGGGCTCGCCGCAGACACAGAGGCTGGGTATGTGTCGCCTGATGGCTACAATATTACTGCGCCGCTGGTGGAGGTGTTGCGAAGCGTGGTAGGACCTGAGTTCGCTGGATCCGGCAATGCCTCGACAAATTAGTGATCCGGTCAGTATGTGGCTCAGCGCCGACCAGCGACATCCCGTGACTCCGGTTGGGGCACCCCTTGGGCGCAGGTCGGTCCGGGCGGCAAATCCCACCCGGCCCGAGCCAGCATGAAGGCGATTGAGACCAGCAGGGCGGCGCTGACGAGAAAAAGCGGCTCCGGGTCCGAAGACACGATGAACAGGCGCGTTGGCGAGAACGTAACGTGAACGTTCTGCCCCAGGGCGTTGGAGAGAAACAGGGCTACCCGCACGGTGTTGGTGATGGCAAACAACCGGCCAGGCCCCAGGCTCAAACCCATGGGTGAGACGAATCCGCCGCCGGGGCGCGGCTAGCTGATCTCGAAGAGATGAAAGGGCGTCGGTGAGCACTGGTGCGGGGTTTCTCCCTGGCGGCCTGGACCCACCACCCCAGACCCCTCGCTTCATTTGGGGAGACATATTCCAGAGCGCTTTTGAGGCAAGGCCTTGACGACAGGTAAGCAGGCCCGATTGCCCGTCAATACTGGACGCCCGTAAGCCTCCCGTATCCCAGCGGGCTGGTCGACGCGTAGATGTACCGCAGCGACAGAGGGAGGCTTCCAGAGGCATCTATCTCCGGGACCGAGAGCGTTGCGCCGCCCAGCACCCTATCGGCCGGGGGCAGGGTTAACTTCATCTCGTAGTTCCCGGTGCTGACGATGGCATCGGCCTCGGGGACGAAGTGGACGAAGCCCGGGTCATCCGGGGTAAGGGCCATCTCGGGGCTCAGCAGGGTGGTCTTGATTCCGGCGTTCTCGCACTTCTGGCACAGCATCATGATGTCCACGCCGG
>CAJWBT010000253.1 GCA_913020235.1 uncultured Chloroflexota bacterium | reverse complement strand
GCTATCGCCAGGGAACTCGGCATCCATCGAAACACTGCCCGCAAGTATGCAGTGGCTACCAGTCCGCCGACTTATCTAAACACCAGCCCAAAGCAACAACCGGAGCAAACGCGACTGACATAATCCCTTGACAGAAAGCCCTGACATTTTCCCTTGACGGCGACACCCCACTGGTACACTTTCACTCCGCCCTTGACAGATACCGGCGTTGGAATGGCCGAGGAAGTAAAATCCCGTATTTTCGAGCCATTCTTCACCACCAAGGAGGTCGGGAGAGGCACCGGGCTCGGCTTGGCCACTTGCTACGGCGCCATCAAGCAAAGTGGCGGCCACATCGAAGTCCAGAGCGAGCTTGGCCAGGGTACTACCTTCAAAATACACCTTCCCCGGTCCGAGGAGCCTGCCAAGCTTCCCGACACCGAAAACGGTACCGCCCGCGTTCCTCGCGGGACCGAAACGGTGCTCTTGGCCGAAGACGAGCCGCTGTTGCTTAGTTTGGTCAGCTTCGAGCTTCGGAACCAAGGTTACCGGGTGCTGGAGGCGGCCAACGGCGAAGAGGCCCTGCGGGTGGCCCATGGACATCCCGAAGAGGAAATTCATGCCTTGGTGACCGACATCGTCATGCCCCGTATGGGCGGCATAGAACTTGCTGAACAGTTCAAGGCCGCACGTCAGAACGCCAAAGTGATCTTCATGTCCGGTTACACCGATAGGGCCGTCTTCGCTCATGGGGGACCGGAACCCGGAGTCGCCTTCCTGCAAAAGCCATTCTTGTCGGAAGACGTGACACGCAAGCTGCGAGAGCTGTTGGATGACTGAGAACTTACGCCTCAAAACAAGGCCCTCGAGGCCACGGCCCGCTGGGTTTGAGTCACCGGGGCTCTAAACGACGATCCAGCAACATCAGGAGGAGGTCACCTTGGGTCCTTCGGCAAATCTCCAGCGGACTGCCGAGCTTCTCTGGCGGAGTGCGAAAGCTGGCGGACCTCGACCGGGTAGGTATTGATATCGTAGACCGCGCGCCGGGCTCTTGCTGCCTGACGTAGTTTCCTTCGGGGTAGGTGTTGGATGATAAAGGTTCTTATCGTTGAAAACGAAGGCCTCCTTCGGGATATGCTCAAGATCTCTCTGAGTTCGGTCCCCAACCTGGAGGTGGTTGACGCCGTTTCCGACGGGATGGCGGCGATTGCGGTGGCCGGCCGGTTGGTCCCCGACGTGATTCTGATGGACATCGAACTGGGTGGTGAGCCCGATGGGATCGCCGCGGGCCTGGCTATCAAGCAAGAACATGCCGACATCGGTATCATCGTGCTATCGGCCCACGAGGAACAGGAGTACGTTGAGCTGGTTGCGAAAGACAACTTCTCAGGCTGGTCGTACCTCCTGAAGCAGTCGGTGAGCGATGCCGGGACGCTGGTCCGTGCCATAGAGGGGGCGGCCTCCGGCCTGGTGGTCATGGACCCGAACGTGGTCAACGGCATGAGGCCGCGCCGGGATTCCGCCACCGGCAAGCTGACGCCCCGCCAACAAGATGTCTTGGCGATGATGGCCCAGGGCTACAACAATGGGAGCATCGCCGAAAGGCTGTTCCTGGGGACCAAGTCGGTGGAGAACTACACCAACACCATATACCAGGAACTCGGTCTGACCAATAATGGCCCCCTCCATCGCCGGGTCCAGGCGGTCCTGAACTATATCAAGGATAGCGCCTAGGTTCGGGGCTGATTCCCAGCCATCCTTGCCGGCGAAGGGAGACACCGGCGCCACGGCGACCACGCAATGCCCACCCCTCCCCATAACCTCAGGCTCGGTGCGATCGCATCCCTTCATAGACGCTTGTTTGGCGTCACTGCTTGCTCTGGCCTCCGGGTTGTTGGATCTGCCTCCAAGAGTCAGGCTGTCGCTCCAGAAAAACGCGGGGCTGGTGAGAGCCCGAGCCGAAACAGAAGACGCCCCGCGTAAACCAGTACTAAGTCAACCTGGCCTTAACAGGATGTCATTCTGAGGAGCGGAGCGACGATGAATCTCAGCGTAACAACGAGATTCATCGCTTCGTTCAGAATGACAACGATCAGTTTCAAGCTGACTGACTACTAGCCGCCCGAGTGCGGAACCCCAGCCGGTCCAGGGGGCAAGTGGGGACCTGAAGGCTCTCTTGGAGGACTCGGGTATAATAGAGCGCGGTGCCTCTCCGGGGTCCTTATCCGAGAGCATCGACGTTGGACCCCGCTGGTGACAGTTACTCGTGCAGCACCGGCGTGGTCCGACGAAACGCCCCCCGCCGCAGAGGCGGCCGGAGTTCTACCGATTGAGCGGGAACCACCACCACCGCGCCAGAAGATTGGCCTCCGGGCCTGCGCCCTTCAGATTGGATTCCATGCCAGCGCCGTTATCAACCGTTGGCGCCGCGCTTCGGCATCCCCTCCACCGTGCCTCAACGGACCTGGATCGCCGTCGCCAAAGGCGCAGTCCATGGCCTGGACCGTCTCTTCCCAGGAGAATACATTCGGCTGAGAGGTGACCTGTTATGGGGGCGCTTTCCGGGGTACAAGTCCTGGAAATCGGCGAGGGCTGGACCGCCACCGCCCTGGCAGGGAGACTTCTAGCCGAACTGGGGGCGGAGGTCGTAAAGCTGGAGCACGAGGCGGGTGATTCGCTGCGGCTTCGCGGCCCCTTCGACCCAGGGGGATCGAGCTACGCCTTTCAGCTGGCCGCGGCCCAGAAAGACAGCATGGTCCTTCCTTCCGGCCAAGAGAAGGAGACGCTGGAAACCCTGGTCCATCAGGCGGACGTGCTGCTGGTGGACGGAGAGGAGTGGTGGAAGCTCCGCTCTCAGGGGCTCACCGGGGAGCGGCTGCTGGAAATCAACCCCCGCTTGGTGGTGTGCGTCGCCTCCCCCTTCGGGCTCTACGGCCCATTGAGCCGGTGGGCGGGGTGCGAGCTGATACTTCAGAGCATGACCGGGATCATGGCGACCACCGGCTTTCCGGGAGACCCGCCGACCCGCTGCGGAGTCCCCATAATCACCGGCATGACTTCCTTCTACTCCGCAATGGCAATCCAGGCCGCCCTGTACGAGCGGCGGCGGTCCGGCCTGGGCCAGGTTATCGACGTGGCGGGGTACGACGTGGCGGTCACAACCTTGGTAAACCACGTCGTTCCCTACTTCCGGTACTGCCGCTCTTCCCACGGGATAGGCAACCGGCACCCGCTGATCGTTCCGTGGAACGCCTTCCAGGCCCGTGACGGATGGATACAGGTCTGCACGGCGGGGGAGCGCCTCTGGCCCATCCTGATGGAGGTCATCGGCCGCCCCGACCTGAAAGAGGAGGCAAGGTACCAGACCAGTTCCCAGCGTCTCGAGCACGTGGATGAGATCGACGCAATCATCTCGGCGTGGGTCCGGCCGCGCACCGTCGAAGAGGTAGGAGCCGCATTGACGAAGAGCAACCTTCCCAGCGGCCCGGTGGTGCCCGTGCACCAGCTCTTGCAGCAGCCCTATTTCCGGGAGCGAAGTATGCTGATAGAGGTGCCCAAGGTTGAGGGCGGCAACGCCCCAACTGTCGGCACCATGTTCAACCTCAGCGCCACCCCCGGCAGGGTGGACCGGGGCGCCCCCGGGTTGGGACAGCGTGCCGGGGGTCTGTCTGCTTCTAGCGGCGAGGCGTCGACGCCTCGGGCCCAGGACGGGCTTACGCCCCGGCCCAAGGGTGACAAGCCCCTCTCGGGGGTGAGGGTGGTGGAAGTCGGGCAGTTTACCGCCGGCCCCTACGGCGTTCGGCTCTTGGGCCAGCTGGGCGCCGAGGTGATCAAAGTCGAGCCTATCGGGGGAGAGCCCATGCGCCAGATGGCGGTCCCCCTTGCCGGGGAGAACGGGGACTCCTACGTGTTCCACCTGGTCAACGCCGACAAGAAGGACATGACCCTTGACCTGTCCGCCACAAGGGGCAAAGAGCTTTTTCTGGAGATCATCGAGCATGCTCACGTCTTCGCGGTGAACCTCTCCCCGGACTTCACCGCCCGTGTCGGCATCGATTATGCTTCGCTGAAGAAGGTCAATCCCGGCCTCGTCTACTGCTCCGTCACCGGCTTCGGCTCCGA
>CAJWBT010000252.1 GCA_913020235.1 uncultured Chloroflexota bacterium | reverse complement strand
TCCACATCGATTGGCTGCGCTACGT
Source organism: uncultured Chloroflexota bacterium (assembly GCA_913020235.1). The sequence continues at coordinate 4,091 of CAJWBT010000252.1, read as the reverse complement.
CGATACCCTGCGGGCCGAGCACCCGGCGGCCCAGATCCGGGATACCGATGCCCTCCTGCCCCAGTTCGTGCTACGGGAGCTTTCGAAGGTGACCCGGGGAGATTCCATCATCGTCACCGGTGTGGGGCAGCACCAGATGTGGGCCGCCCAATACTGCACCTTCAACCAGCCGAACACGTTGATTACCTCGGGCGGATTGGGCTCCATGGGGTACGAGGTCCCCGCCGCCCTGGGGGCCAAAGTGGGGCGTCCGGACACGACGGTCTGGTCTATCGCCGGCGACGGTGGCTTCCAGATGACCATGTGCGACCTGGCCACCGCCGTGGAGAACAACATCGAAGTGAAGTTCGCCATTCTAAACAACGGGGTCCTAGGCATGGTGCACCAGTGGCAGGACCTGTTCTACGACAAGGACTATTTCTCCACCGTCTACACGGCCAATCCGGACTTCGTCAAGCTGGCCGAGGCCTACGGGATTCATGGGATTCGGGTCACTGAGAAAGGCCAGGTCGCCGGAGCAATCCAGGAGGCGATGGAGACTCCCGGCCCGGTGGTCATTGACTTCAGGACCAACGCGAGTGAAAACGTGTACCCAATGATCCCGGCCGGTGAATCCGTCAACGAGATGCTGGAGGAGCCGGCGCCGGAGGGCATACACTGAAATGAACCGGAACGGAGAGCACCACACCATTGTTGCCCTGGTGGAGGACCTTCCCGGGGTCCTCACCCGCATCGCCAGCATGTTCCGGCGGCGCGGCTTCAACATCGCCAGCTTGGCTGTCGGAAAGAGCGAGCGGCACGGCCTGTCTCGCATGACCTTCGTGGTCGACGGTGACGAGGACACGGTCAACCAGGTGACAAAGCAACTGGACAAGCTCATCGACGTTATCCTGGTTTCCGACATCTCCGCCGAGGCGATCGTCTCCAGGGAGCTGGCTCTGATCAAGGTGAAAACGAATCCGGACACCAGAGGCGAGATCATCCAGATCGTCCAGTTGTTCCGGGCCAACATCGTGGATGTGGGCACCCAGGCCATGGTTATCGAGATCACCGGCGAGGAAGATAAGATCAATGCTTTGAACAACCTTCTCGAGCCCTTCGGCATTCTGGAGATGCTGCGCACGGGGCGGGTGGCGATGGTCCGCGGCCAGACCAACGGCCGCGCCCACGATAGTGTTGGAATCGACCTCAGCGGGAACGGTTTCGGCGACTGACGTGGATTGATCTCCGGGAATGGAGAATTCGACAAGCTGAAGTTGATGGTGACATGGTAAACGTTTACTACGACGATGACGCGGACCTGGGGGTTTTGGCGGACAAGACCATCGGCATTGTGGGCTACGGGAGCCAGGGGCATGCCCACGCCCTCAACCTCAAGGACAACGGTCAGAAAGTGGTGGTGGGCCTCTATTCGGGCAGCCCGAGCCGGGCAAAAGCCCAGGAGGCGGGCCTTGAGGTGGCCGATGTTGCCGAAGTGACAAAGAACGCCGACGTGTTGATGGTGTTGATCCCGGACCACGTGCAAGGTGGGGTTTACCGGAACGAGATCGCCCCCAACCTGCGGCCGGGCAGCGCCCTCATGTTCGCCCACGGTTTTAGTATCCTCTACCGCGAAGTGGTCCCTCCCAGCAGCGTGGACGTGATGATGGTTGCGCCCAAGGCTCCCGGCCACCGGATGCGGGAGCTTTTCGTGGGGGGAATAGGGGTGCCCAGCCTGCTGGCCATCCACCAGGATGCCACCGGCCACGCCAAAGAGGTCGGTCTGGCCTACGCCAAGGGCGTCGGCTCCACCAATGCGGGGGTGCTGGAAACCACCTTCAAGGACGAGACGGAAAGTGACCTGTTCGGCGAGCAGACCATACTTTGCGGGGGCGTTTCCTCTCTGGTTCGCGCCGCCTTCGAGACCCTGGTGGAAGGTGGATATCCTCCGGAGATCGCCTACTTCGAGTGCATGCACGAGCTGAAGATGATCGTGGACCTCATGTACCAGGGCGGGTTCTCCTACATGCGCTACTCGGTCAGCGACACCGCCGAGTACGGAGACCTGACGCGGGGCCCCAGGGTCGTCGACGAGCACGTCCGGGATAACATGCGGAAAATCCTGGGGGAAATTCAGGATGGCACGTTCGCCCGGGAGTGGATCGCCGAGAACGACGAGGGCCGCAAGCGGTTTCTTCCCCTCCGGGAGGAGGCCCGCAACAGCAAGATCGAGGAAGTGGGCAAGCAACTTCGGAGCATGATGACCTGGCTCGATCCAAAAGAGGTGTAAGACCCACCACCCCGGCCTTTGGCCACCCCTCTTCCATTGGGAGAGGGGCCGGGGGTGAGGGAGCCCTGGGAGAAAGACATGACAAGGGAGAAACTGAGAGTAGTTCACCATTGCACTCCGGTCTTGGCAGGGCTGGGTGCGGTGGACTACGTGACCCTGCCTTTCGTTACTGCAAACTAGCCAAGCCGTCTCGCGGGTTCGCCGGTCTTGTGCCGGTGAGCGTGCCGTCACCCCGGCTTGGCGGGGTTGTCGCATCGACAAGCCACTCAATCATAGAAGAACGAAACTGCAAAATAGAAAGGGATAGGGTTAAGTAAAATGGCTGAAGACAAAGTATTGTTCTTGGATACCACCCTCCGAGATGGAGAGCAGTCCGCCGGGATCGGAATGACCGGGGACGAAAAGATGGAGATCGCCCGGCAGCTCCAACGGCTGCGGGTCGACATAATCGAAGCCGGGTTTGCCGCCAGCTCTCCGGGGGACTTCCAGGCGGTCAGCAACATCGCCCGGGATGTCCACGGTCCGATAATCTGCTCCCTGGCCCGGGCTGTGGCCGACGATGTAGACCAGGCATGGGCGGCCATAAAGCACGCCGACTCGCCTCGCATCCACATCTTCCTCTCTTCTTCGGAGATCCACCAGATGCACCAACTCCGCAAGAACCGGGAAGAGGTGATGGACATGGCCGTGTCCATGGTGGCGCGGGCCAAGGGGTATTGCGACGACGTGGAGTTCTCTCCCATGGATGCCACCCGTACCAACCCCGAGTACCTGTTCCGCATGCTCGAGGATGTGATTCGCGCCGGCGCAACCACCGTCAACATCGCCGACACCGTGGGCTACGCCATCCCTTCGGACTTCGGCAGGTTGCTGCGCGAGATCCAGGAGAAGGTCCCGGGCATCGACAAGGTGACCCTCAGCGTCCACTGCCACAACGATCTGGGCTTGGCCGTGTCCAACAGCCTCGCCGCCATCCAGGCCGGCGCCCGCCAGGTAGAGGGGTGCATAAACGGCATCGGAGAGCGGGCTGGGAACGCCTCCCTGGAAGAGATCATCATGGCGGTGGACACCCGCAAGGACCTGTTCCAGGTGCAGATCGGGGTCGACACCACCCAGCTTTACCCTGCCAGCCGGTTGGTCAGCCGGATCACCGGGATGGCGGTGCAATCTAACAAAGCCGTGGTGGGCGAGAACGCCTTCCGCCATGCCTCCGGAATCCATCAGGATGGGGTGCTAAAGAACCGCTCCACCTACGAGGTGATGCAGCCGGAGCGGGTTGGAGTACCCGGCAGCACGCTGGTGCTGGGCAAGCTGAGCGGCCGGGCCGGCCTTCAGGCCAGGCTGGAAGACCTGGGATACATCCTTTCCCGCGAGGAGATCTCCAAAGTCTTCGAGTCTTTCAAGGTGCTTGCCGACAAGAAACGGGAGGTCAATGACCGGGACCTCGAGATCCTCATGGACGAGGAAAAGCGGGTGGCCAGCGAGCCCATCACCTACAAACTGGACCAGGTCCAGTTCTCCAGCGGCGACCATGACATCGCCACTGCCACCGTGCGGCTTATCGGCCCGGACGAGGGTCCGCTAACCGACGCCTCCACCGGCAACGGCCCGGTGGACGCCGTCTGCAAGGCCATCGACCGGGTGACCGGTTCGCCCTGCGAGTTGGTGGACTTCAGCGTTCAATCGGTCACGGAGGGTATCGACTCCATGGGAACGGTGACCATCCGGGTCGAAAAGGATGGGCAGGTCTACACCGGCCGCGGAGCCTCCACCGACATCATCGTGGCCAGCGCCAAGGCGTACCTGAGCGCGGTCAACCGCA
>CAJWBT010000251.1 GCA_913020235.1 uncultured Chloroflexota bacterium | reverse complement strand
GGCGGGCCAACGCCACGATTGGGCGCGCCGTCAAGCTCATCCTGGTGAACCTGGGCGGGGCGATTCCGGGCAAAACGAACAAGGCGACCTTCGGCCACCCGGGCAGCTACACCTTCTGCATCGCCGAGGACGAGGCGGCCAACCCATGGGAGCCGTATCACGTCGAAGCGGGGTTCGCGGCCGAGGACAGCACCGTGACGGTCTTCCCCGTCGAGGCGCCCCACAACATCATGTACCACGCCGGCGACGCCCGGAGCTTTCTCATGGTGTTGGCCGACTCCATGTGTACCCTGGGTAACGTCCAGATGTACGTGATGGGAGATACCCTGGTTGTCCTGGGGCCGGAACACGCTCGCATCCTCTCCGAGGCCGGGTGGAAAAAGCGAGACGTAAAGATGTACCTGTACGAGCACGCTCGCAAATCGGTCGCCCTTTTGCGGCGGGGCGGCCCGCCCCAGGGCGACATCCGGCGGGAGCTATTTTGGCCCAAGCACATAGACCCCTTCGACGATGTTCAGATGGTGCCGGTGGTGCGGCGGCCGGACAACATCCATATCTTCGTCGCCGGCGGGGCCGGCGGATCCCATTCCGCTTATCTGCCCGGCTGGGGATCGAGCAAAGTCACCAGGCGTATCGAGGTATAATTACTGAGCATCGCCAATAATCAAAGAACTTCGGGTCGCACAGACAAATCATTCACCCCCATCCTAGCCTTCCCCCTCCGTAAGGTGGAAGGCTAGGATGGGGGTAGCGACCGGTTTAGCTATCAACGCATGGTTCTTTAAGGAGGACGTTATGGTTGGCAATCCTTCACCCCATATCCAGGAGAAGCTGAGTCAGCTGGGCCTGCTTGCTCCGGTGGACCCCGACGCCTACGCCCAGTGGCGGCCGGCGGACCGGCTACTCAATTTGCACGGCAAGGTGGGCGGGTTTCTGGGCAACCGGAAGGCCAACGCCGAGAAGTTGCTGACGGACGTCAAGGAGCTGTTGGACAAGCAGTTTGAACTCCAGGATGCCCTGGTTCTGAACAAGTTTGTCTACTCCCGGCCTGCCGCCGAGGGCATCATCGATACCCTTGCGGCCCGGTGTGACTTTGTGGTGACTGCTGTTGCGGATTGAGGGTCTTGCACCGCGTGCTGTATGCACGATGCGATGGCCTTGGAGAACCGGGGGATACCAACTTTGGTCGTCTGTACCTCGCCGTTCATTGACTCGGCGCTGATCCACGCCCGGATATTTGGCCGCAACGGCTTCCAGCCGATCTCCATCCCCCATCCCTTGGGGGCACTGGACCAGGGAGGGGTGAAGGAGCGGGCGGCCGGCATCCGGGACCAGATTGTGAAAGCCCTCACCTTGGAGGAATAGGCCGGACCCCGCCAAGAAGCGACTGCCCTGGAGATCTCTCCGGAGAGGTTCTCCAAGCAGGCAGTGGAACGTACCGCCCCTTTACGGCAGTTTCCAGGCCGGATGGGCCGCAGATGTCTCGTTACCGCCGGGAGGTGGCGTCCATGGATGAGCTGATCGCCCGCGCCCTGGACCTGGCCGGAGTAAAGGGCGCCGGGTATGCGGATGTCCGGGTGGTGCAGACGGACCAGGAGCAATACGTGGTCCGCAACGGGGCCGTGGATACCCTGAGCGTGGACCAGTCCATCGGCTTCGGGGTGCGTGTGCTGGTCGGCGGCGCCTGGGGCTTCGCATCCAGCCACGACCTGTCTCCATCGGAGGTCGACCGGGTCACCGCGCTGGCCGTCCGGATCGCCGGGGCCTCCGCTTCGCTACCGCCCCTCGGCAAAGAGGGGGTCCGCCTGGGCTCCCCAGTAACCAGCCGCGGCAGCTACACCACGCCGATTCAGGTGGACCCGTTCTCCGTCTCCCCAGAGCAGAAGCTTCAGCTGCTGCTGGCGGCGGACCGGGGCATGGCCTCGGTCAAGGGGGTCAGCGTCCGGCAGGGTAGGCTCCTCTTCATCAAGCAGCAGAAGACCTTCGCCAACACCGAGGGCGCCCACGTGCAGCAGACGATCTACGAGTCGGGCGGAGGCATCCAGGTCACGGCCGTGGGCCAGGGTGAAATCCAGCGCCGCTCTTACCCCCAGTCCCAGATGCGCCATCAGGGCTGTGCCGGGTGGGAATTCATCACCCGGATGGACCTGGCCGGGAACGCCGAGAGCACGGCCAGAGAGGCGGTGGCCCTGCTCAGCGCCGATCAATGCCCGAGCAACCCCGCGGCCACTGTCATCATCGGCGGCTCCCAGCTGGCCCTCCAGGTCCACGAGTCGTGCGGCCACGCCATCGAATTGGACCGGGTGATGGGCGCCGAGGCGGCCTTCGCCGGGACCTCGTTCTTGACCACCGACAAACTTGGGGACTTCCAGTACGGCTCCCAACAAGTCAATATCACCGCCGACAGCGTGCGTCTGCCCGGCCTGGGCACCTTCGGCTGGGACGATGAGGGCGTGCCGGCCCAGTCAACGCCCATCGTCGAGAACGGCAGGTTTCTGGGATACCTGATGTCGAGAGAGACCGCGTCGGTTCTCGGTCTGGCCTCCAACGGCTGCATGCGGGCGTCATCCTGGAACCGGCTCCCCCTGATCCGCATGGCCAACGTCAGCCTGGAACCCGGCGCCTGGGAGTTGGAGGACCTGATCTCGGATACCGAAGACGGGTTCTACATGGAGTGTAACCGCTCCTGGTCCATAGACGACAAGCGGTACAACTTCCAGTTCGGGACGGAGCTGGGCTACGAGATCAAGAAGGGCAAGCTGGGGCGCCTGCTCCGCAACTGCACCTACACTGGGATTACCCCCGAGTTCTGGAAATCCTGTGACGCGGTGTGCAACGAGAACCACTGGGAGATGTGGGGCACCCCCCAGTGCGGCAAGGGCCAGCCGGGGCAGGTCGCCCACACCGGACACGGCGCCGCTCCCGCCCGGTTCCGCGGTTTGAGAATAGGGGTGCTGAGGTGATAGGCCGCGAGGAATGCGAAGCCATCCTCGGCAAGGCGTTGAGCCTTTCGACGGCCCAGGAGGCCGATTTTTTTCTGAGCGTCCAGGAGTTGGCGCTGACCCGCTTCGCCGGCAACACCATCCACCAGAACGTGTCCCACGCCAGCGCACAGCTTCACATCCGGGCAGTGATGGGCCGGCGTCTGGGTCGGGCCGTAACCAACGACTTTAGCGCTGAAGGAATCGGGAAGGCGGTGGAGCGGGCGCGCCTGAACGCACTGCTGATGCCGGAAGACCCGGATTTTCACGGCTTGCCCGCTCCCGCACCGCCCTCGGTGGTGCCCTCGTACGACGAGGCCACCGCCGATTTCACTCCCGAAGATCGGGCGGAGATGGTGGGGACGGTCTGCCGCAAAGCCCTGGCCCAGGGATTGAACGCTTCCGGCGCCTGCCGCACCGGCGTCGAGCAAGTAGCCGTGCTGAGCACCCGTGGGGCTCGAGCCTATCATGCCGCGACCTTCGCCGGGTTGCTCATCACCGCCATGAGCGACACCTCGTCGGGGTGGGCCAAAGGCGGCTCCTGGCGAGTCGCGGACATGGACGTGGAGTCGCTGGCCGAGGAAGCCACCGGCAAAGCCCTCAGAGGACGCGAGCCCCGGCCCATTGAGGCCGGCGATTACGCGGTTGTGCTGGACCATTACGCCGTGGACGATATCCTGGAGTCCTTGAGCTTCTATGGAATGGGCGCCCAAGCGGTCCAAGAGGGGCGCAGCTGGATGGCCGGCCTCGCGGGAGAGCGGGCCATGAGCCCCCACGTCTCGATCTGGGATGACGGCGCCGACCTCGAAGGCTGGCCGGTACCGTTCGACGCAGAAGGCGTGCCCCGGCAACGGGCGGACATCATCACAGAGGGTGTGGTGGGGGCGCCGGTCCACAACTCCTACACCGCCGGGAAGGAGGGCATAGCCTCCACGGGCCATCAAGCACACTTCACCGGTGGGCCCATGGCCCGCAACCTGTTTATGAAAAGCGGTGACGCCGGGGTAGACGATATGATAGCCTCCACCCGCCGAGGGCTGTTCATTACCCGCTTTCACTACACCCGGCTGGCCCATGGCAGGGGGTGCGTGATGACCGGTATGACCCGCGATGGGACGTTCCTGATCGAGAACGGCCGGATCAGCCATCCGGTCAAGAACCTGCG
>CAJWBT010000250.1 GCA_913020235.1 uncultured Chloroflexota bacterium | reverse complement strand
TCGGCATGGTGGCGGGCAACGCCGACATGATAAAGGCCCTCTTCCAGATCAAGGCTAACCTGGACTCGGGCATCCCCCAGGCCATACAGGAAATGGCCATCGAAGTCTTGACCGGCCCCCAGGACTGGGTCGCGGAAAACGTCGCCATCTACCAGCGGCGGCGCGACCGTGTGGTCAGCACTCTCCGAAAGCTTGGTCTGCAGGTGGAGGTGCCCCGAGCCAGCCTGTACGTTTGGGCAAGGGTGCCCGAGGGGTTCACCTCGGCCGAGTTTGCGGCCCGGCTGTTGGAAGATATCGACATCGTGGTGACTCCGGGCTCCAGCTACGGAAAGTATGGGGAAGGATACATCCGCTTTTCCTTGACCACGCCAGACGAAAGGGTGGAGACGGGGTGCCGGCGGCTGGAAGCCTGGCGGGTCCCGCCGCCCAAGGGAGGCTGAGCCCATCGGAAAGGGTACGGTATCCACTGAGCCCGGTCCGGAGCGGGCCATCCTGGTGGCGGTGGAGTTGAAGGGCCGGGCCCACCTTTGGAGCCTGGACGACACCTTGAACGAGCTGGACTACCTGGCTCGGACCGCCGGCGCCCAGGTGGTTGGAAGGATCACTCAACAAGCCAACCGGTTGACCTCCCTTTTTCTGGGTAAGGGCAAGATTCAGGAGGTGAAGGAGCGGGCGGTCGAGTGGGAGGCCGATACGGTCATATTCGATGACGAACTCACGCCGAGCCAGCAGCGAAACCTGGAAGAGACCCTGGGCACCAAAGTAATCGACCGTACAGCCCTGATTCTGGACGTTTTTGCCCGGCATGCCCGCACCTATGAAGGCCAGCTTCAAGTGGAGCTGGCTCAGCACAAATACCTGCTCCCCCGTTTGGCCGGCCAGTGGTCTCACCTGGAGCGCCTCGGCGGCGGCATCGGCACCCGGGGCCCCGGCGAGACCCAGCTAGAGACTGACCGAAGGCTGGTACGCCGGCGGATCGGCAAGATCGAAAGTGATCTGGAGGGGGTCAGGCGCCGGCGCACGCTGTACATGGGCCGGCGAAAGAAGGCTTCCATCCCGACTGCCAGCCTGGTGGGGTACACCAACGCCGGGAAAAGCACCCTCTTCAACGCCTTGAGCGACGCCCGGGTTGAAGCCGAAGACCAGCTCTTTTCCACCCTTGATCCCGTGACGCGCCGGGTCAGGCTGCCCTCCGGGGGCCAGTTGCTGCTGACCGACACGGTGGGTTTTATCCAGAAGCTGTCCCCTATGGTGGTGGCAGCCTTTCGGGCGACCCTTGAGGAGCTGGCCGAGTCGGATATCCTCTTGCACGTTATTGACATAACCCATCCCAAGGCTCCGGAGCAGACCGAAGTGGTTGAGAACGTCCTCAAAGACCTGGGACTGGGAGACCAGCCCCGGCTGCTGGTGATCAACAAGATGGACCTGTTGGCGCCGGCCAACGAGGGCGCTACGCCAGCCCGCCGGTCGGGCTGGGACTCCCACTCCAGTGTTCTAATATCGGCGGCTAAAGGCTGGAACTTGGACCTGCTCTTGCAGGAGGTCGAGTCCCGGCTGACGGCCACCGGCGGCGCTTCCGGCGCTGGCAAGATGGCCGGGTCCAACGCTCGGAGCTAAGGAGCGGTCACCAGCCGGGACCCAGTCTTTCGATCCGGCCGCCGTTTTCACCACGAGAAATGCTACCGCGGCTCCCCCGAAAAAAAGGCTAGGGGTCCCGTGGGGTGGACCGCCGTCCGCAGACCGCCCCAAATGCGTCCTCAGGGCAACGCGTATGGGCGGGCCTCGCGCCCTAACGTCGGTTAGCATAATCCGACGGCTTGGTTCGCACAAGATATGTTATGTATTGTGGTAGAGGTCCCTGCCGGGCGCTTTACATAAACAGACCCGCGGGTCAACGACATGATTGCCTCGGGCGACACGGGTCCCAGGGAACAAGTCGAGTATCGGGAGAACCACGGCCGAGGGGTGGAGCCACAGTTCTTGGACAGCGGCCGGTCCCGAGGTTGTGCAAATAGCGGGAGGTGCGTCGGCTTATGCGAGTGGCTGGAAAGGTGGCCTTGATCAGCGGAGGCGCCCGGGGTATCGGCGCCGCGTGCGCCCGGCTTTTGGCCAGGGAAGGAGCCGCGGTGGTCCTTGGCGACATCCTGGAAGAAGAGGGACGGCAGACGGAGGCCGAGATCTCCGAGGCGGGTGGCCGGGCCATGTTTGTCCCGCTGGATGTGACCAGTGAGGAAAACTGGCAAAGCGTTGTCCGGGCCGCGGTTGCCAGCTACGGCAAACTGGACGTGCTGATTAACAACGCCGGGATCAGCGGCCGGACTGGGGTGGAGGAGACCTCCATAGATTCCTGGGACCGGGTGATGGAAGTCAACGCCAAGGGCGTGTTCCTGGGGACCAGGGCGGCGATCCCGGAAATGCGGAGGGCCGGCGGCGGCTCCATAATCAACATCTCGTCGATCTACGGTCTCGTGGGCAGCGCGGGGTCGGCCGCCTACCACGCCTCCAAAGGTGCGGTCCGCCTTTTCACCAAGGCCGCGGCCATCCAATACGCTGGGGACGGCATCCGGGTCAACTCGGTACACCCGGGCTTCGTGGACACCCTCTTGACCGCCCAGTTCCATGCCAGTCCGGGGGTGCGGGAGAACCGCCTATCCAGGACCCCCATGGGCCGGCTCGGGGTGCCCGACGATATAGCCCCCGGTATTCTCTACCTGGCGTCCGACGAGTCCTCCTTCGTCACCGGCAGCGAGTTGGTCATCGACGGGGGACTGACTGCCACGTAGGTACGGGGTGGAGTGTGGCGCTGCGGCCTGCCCGCCGAACCCGGTTCCCGCGGGGGACGGCGCCCAATTCTGGCGGGATGCAGGTTATGTAAACAAATTCGCGATCCCCAGGTCGCCTCAGGATTTGGCCCGCCGGCTACGCGATAATCGTTGCCCGCTGTCTTCCCAGAAGTTGGGCCGGACGTTGCCAGAAGCGGGGCGCGTGGGCCTGGGCGGGGTTGCACAGCCATGGGTAGCTGCCTATAATTGAAAACGGCCAAGGGGGCGGGCGGTTAGCTCAGCGGTTAGAGCGCCTCGTTCACACCGAGGAGGTCGGAGGTTCAAATCCTCCATCGCCCACCAGACGCTGGGCCCCCAGTTGGGACCCAACCGAAATCCTTGTTCGAGCGGGCCGAGGTGGCGAAATGGTAGACGCGCTGCGTTCAGGGCGCAGTGTCCTTACGGATGTGTGGGTTCGAATCCCTCCCTCGGCACCAAAGAGCTTCTCAGCCATCAGCCGTCGGCTCTCCCCTTAGGGCTGAAAGCTGACAGCTGACGGCTGACGGCTGACAGCTATTACACGCGCTTGTAGCTCAGTGGATAGAGCGCTGCCCTGCGGAGGCAGAGGTCGTGGGTTCGAATCCCGCCAAGCGCGCCATTTCCAGGCATAAAAACAGGCCCCCGGGTGGTTCCGGGGGCCTTCTCTTTGGCAATTTGTTGCCAGATTGTTGCCCGCAGCTTATGCAAGCACCCGGCTGGCCGTATCAGCCATCGCCGCATCAAACCCAGCCAAGGCGCCTCCCTGTAGACCCGGCAGCAGATGGGAGTAAGCGTCAAGGGTTAGCTGGACGCTGGCGTGGCCCAACCCAGGAGAATACCTAGTCAACCAACAAGGTCCAGTTGGAACACGACGCAATCTTCCCCTCTGGTTGCCTCCAGGACAATCGGAGACCGAGCCCCGCGGGGTTCGGGGCTCGGTCGGCGCAAAGAAACTACAGCGTTAGGTCTAGTTGAGCGAAGTGGTGGTGTCCAGGAACACCGGCGTGGTCCGCTCAATAAACAGCACCGCTCCACTGGGTGGAACTATTTCCAGGCTGAACAGCTTGTTGGTCATAAGCTGGTTGGTCAGCGCGTTCTTGCCGGAACCGGTTGTCTGCAGGTTGCTCAACTTGATCTCGTAGACCTCGTTGCGCTCCAGCAGCTTGTCCGTGTCCGCGGTGCCTAGCGCGGTGACGCTGAACCTGGAGGTAGAATCGAAGACCTTCGACTGGGAGTTATCGGTGAACTTGATGATGGTCTTGCCCGGAGTCAAGTCGATGGACTCACCGCCGGCGGCACTGGCCACCTGGAAGGCGATGTCCGACACCACGCCCGAAGTACCCGTGGTGGAAG
>CAJWBT010000249.1 GCA_913020235.1 uncultured Chloroflexota bacterium | reverse complement strand
TGCGCCGGGCCAGCCCGGACATCATCATGCTCTCTTCGGCCGGACTGGGCCACTCCGGCCCGGACATGAAGCAGGTGGCCTACGGCACCTTGATCCAGTGTTTCACCGGCTGGAGTTCCCTGCAGGGTTATCCCGACGGTGGGCCGGAGATAGGCGGCATCTGGACCGACCCGGTGGTGGGAATGCTGGAGGTGTTCCTGATCAACGCCGCGCTTCACCGCAAGTGGCAGCAGGGGGAAGGCCAATATATCGACCTCTCCATGGCCGAGGCCACCACCATGCTGCTTCCTGAAGCCATCCTGGACTACTCGATGAACGGCCGGGTCCAGGAGCCGTTGGGCAATCGGCACCAGGCCCACGCCCCCCATGGCAACTACCCCTGCCGCGGTTACGACCGGTGGATCGGAATCGCCGTGACCGGTGACTCTCAGTGGGAGGCCCTGTGCCGGGCCCTCGGATGCACCGAACTGCTGGAGGACTCCCGGTTCTCCGATGCCATGGTCCGCTGGCGGAACCAGGAAGCGCTGGACAAAGTCCTGGCCTCGATTACCAGGGATTGTGACGCCGACGAGCTGATGACCAGGCTGCAAGAGGCCGGCGTGCCCGCGGGGCCGAGTTTGGCCGTCGACCAGATTTGGGCCAATCCCCATCTCAGGGAGCGGGGTTTCTTCCAGAGTTTCCAGGAGCAGGATGGAACGGCCAGGGATTTACCGGGCGTGCCCTGGCGGTTCGACGGCGCCTCGGATGCCAACATGACTCCTCCGCCTCGGCGGGGCGAGCACAACTCTTACGTCTTCGAGGACTTGCTGGGTCTCTCCAAGCCCGAGATCGAGGCCCTGGTCGAAGAGCAGGTGATCTACTGATACCGGGTCCCCAGGTTACCGCCGTTCGGAAAAGGGACTATAATCAATCCATTCCATCATGGGGCGACTACAAAGACAGGAGATCGAAACATGACGAGTAGGATTTCGATTCTGAGCCCGGCCGCCGAGGCCTGGCGTCCCGTCGAGGCCACCGTTCCCCGCATCGATGACCTGCGGGGGGCCAGCGTTGCCATTCTGAACAACCGCTGGACCAGCATGGACATCATCTCGGAGCAGATTGCCATCATCCTGAAAGAGCAGTACGGCGTGGCCGAGGTGTTCGAACTGGGGATACCCACCTCCTCCAAAGCATCCCAGGAGACCTTCGACGAGGTCTTGTCCCGGGCCCAGCTGGCCGTCGTGGGCCTGGCCAATTGAGGGTCCTGCACCGCGTGGAGTGTCCACGACAGCGTTGAGTTGGTGAAAGAGGGAGTGCCCTCGGTGGTGTTGGTTACCGAACGGTTTGTTCCCCTCGCCAGAGCGTCCATGAAGGGCAACGGTGTGCCCGATGCGCCGATGGTGGTGCTGCCGAAGACCGAACTCACCGAATACGTCGAGCCGGAAGCCGTCCGGGTGGTGGCGCGGGAGACCGTTGCCCAGATAATCGCCCAGTTGAAAACCACCACCGCCGCTCCGGCCGGCCAATAGCGTGTTCACCTGAACCCACCCCCAGGAGCGCCGCTTGGACCAAGGACCAGACCTTAATTCATCTCGCCTGCAAGCGGACGACTCTCCCGAGTCGGTCTTCCAGCTAATGTTGGACCAGGACTGGTCCGACGGCTTGCCGGTGATTCCGCCCACCATGGACCGGGTCCGGTCCATGGTGGTACGCAGCCGCCGGGACCCCTCCGAGCTGGTAGGCTACATCAACCCCGAAGGGGGCGCCGCCACCGTGGAGAAGATCGCGGTCAACGCGGTGATGGCCGGGTGCCTGCCCGACTACATGCCGGTGCTCATCGCCGCCGTGCAGGCCATCGCCGAGCCGGAGTTCAACATCCACGGGATCCAGACTACGACCAATCCGGTTGCCCCCGCGCTCATCATCAACGGCCCCGTCCGCAATCAGATCGGCGTGAACAGCGGCCGCGGATGTCTGGGCCCCGGCTGGCGGGCCAACGCCACCATTGGGCGGGCGCTGCGGTTTCTGCTGCTCAACGTGGGAGGCGCCAGGCCCCTGACCACCGACATGGCGATCCACGGGATGCCCGGCAAGTACATCTTCTGTTTCGGCGAAAACGAGGAAGAGAGCGTCTGGGAACCGCTACACGTGGAGCGTGGCCTGGCCCCGGACCAGAGCGCCGTCACCGTGGTCGGCGCCCAGGGGACCAGCAACTGCCTCACCCTCTACAAGGAGGCGGAGAGCATCCTCACCGTGATCGCCAGCGCCATGGCCGATTTCAGCGACAACAACTACCTGCTGGGCGGGGGAAATCCAATGCTGGTGTTGAGTCCGGGGCACTCCCGCGTGCTCACCGAGCAGGGTTTTACCAAGCAGGCGGTCAAAGAGTGGCTCTTCGAGCACTGCAAGATTCCACTGGACCGGATCCCTCGGGAGACCTCGATAGTCCATTACGAAAAGGAATTCGTCCGGGACGGTGATCTGGTATGTCTCTGCCGCCGCCCCGAGGACATCGTGGTGGTGGTCGCCGGTGGCCCGGAACCGTACCACGCCACCTACTGCGCCAGCTTCGGCGACACCCAGGCCGTGACCAAAACGGTGACAACGGACTAGCAACCCGGCCTTGATTGCATCGGCTCCGGAGCATCGGCTCCGGGCATCGGCTCCGGGCATCGGCTCCGGGCATCGGCTCCGGCCGCGCCAGTGAGCCATCCCGGCCCGGCAAACGAAAAACCCCGCTGAGATACGCTCAGCGGGGCGAAATTAACGGGCCCGGATTGGAGCCGGTCAGTCAGTAGTTGGGCGGGCCGTCCCGGTCTTCTTCTACGATATCTTCGACGATACCCTCCACGATATTCTCGCTCCGCGGGGTACCATTGT
The DNA here is from genome assembly GCA_913020235.1 of uncultured Chloroflexota bacterium. The sequence continues at coordinate 1,300 of CAJWBT010000249.1, read as the reverse complement.
AGTCCCGGAGAGCCTCGTCCAGCCGGTCACGGAACTCCTCGGGCAGGCGGGCCAGTATCCACATCCGCTTGCCAGAAGCCAGCCGCACCCGCAGACGCTGGCCCATCGGCATGACCAGCAATTCAGGATGGGATATCTCCTCAAACCGGACCACCTTGGTCCGGGGCCGGCCATACACGACCACCAGGGCGTTGGTGAAAAGAAGGTACTGCTTTGGAGTTGTAAGCCAGGTGTATGCCGCAACCACCACACCGAGTAGCGTGACCATCTGGTCCGCGCTGAACAGGCCGAGCACAACAAACCCCACGGCGAGCATGAGCGTCACGTTTATGCGGGCCCGGTGTCTGTCCCAGTAAATCGGCTGATTCTGCTGCTGCTGCTCCACGGGTTCCATTCTAGCACACGTCACGAAAACGATGACAAGCTTTTGGACACGGCTCTCCCCTACTTCAGTCATCCACACCAGGTCGAACGCGCTCCGGCGAGCAGGGCCGCCCCCGGGTTTCGACCACGTCGGCCCCGGCGTTGCGCCAGGGGCCGTTGCCTTCAGATTATGTCAACCGGAGGGTAAATGCGATCGGGCGGCAACCTTCAGGGTCCGTGCCGGACTTGGCTCCATTCGGATATCGGGTTTTCCGGCGTACTCCGGCCGAGGTAAAGGCCCCCTTGTGGGCCGCTATTCCGCCTTGCCCGGCGAGTCCAACAACTCCCGCACGCTTGCGGCCAGGACCGCCGGGACTGCCATTGTGGGGCGCTCAGCGCTTCCTTGGCCAGTTGCTGCACGCCCCTGCCGCCCAGATGGAGAATCCTGCCCCTTGTGGCGGCCTGAAATCATGACTACACTGTCAGCGCGCCGAAACTTGTAGTAGTGGCCCGCATGGCGACGGTCGCGACCGGTGCGGCCAGGCAACCGGAGGGTGTCAGGGGAAACGGACCCCGCCCGTAGACCTGTTCCTATGGTGGACGGTACTACACGCCAACTTGATGATCGTTGGCGACGGCCAAATCGAAGAAGCTTATTGGATGTGAAGTTCCGCTTCGCATCGCAAGAGCCGCACCAGAGAGGTGGAATCATGCTATTGGACGGGAAAGTGGCGGTAGTGACCGGTTCCGGGTCGGGCATGGGGCGAGCCTTCGCCTTGGCGCTGGCTAAAGCCGGGGCGAAGGTGGTGGTCAACGCGAGGACGGCGAGTGATGTTGCCAGTGTGGTGGAAGAGGTCAGAATGGGTGGTGGCACCGCCGAAGGGTGCGTTGTCAGCGTAGCAACCATGGAGGGTGCTCGCCAGATTGTTCAGACGGC
>CAJWBT010000248.1 GCA_913020235.1 uncultured Chloroflexota bacterium | reverse complement strand
CCGACGCGTCCGGATGGAATCGGAGTTCCCCACGAACGGTGTAAGCGCGCTCTCTCCCCGTTCTTCCTGAGCGTGTCGAAGGACCGTCCGTCTCAGGTCTTGCGGCTCATGGATAGGCACCAGATGGCCTTTGACCGAAATCGTAGCAAACAGCACTGAGCCGGAAAAGGTCCTTGGAGACACCCACTCCGCTAGTGAGCTTGCTGAATACCCGAGGCAGGCTGCCTGAACTCTTGGGATATCGCCTACGGCTTGGGGCCGGTCACACCGGGACGGTCCAGGGGATGTAGGGCCGCCACTCCTCCAGGATCAATCGGTTCTGCAGAATGAGGTAGGGGTTCGGGTCCGGCACCCGCGGCACCTTCACCAGCTTCATGCCGGCTTCCACCGGCGTACGGCCCGCCTTACGCAGGTTGCACATGGAGCAGGCGGCCACCACGTTCTCCCAGGTGTGTGACCCATGCTGACGCCGGGGTATAACGTGGTCCAGTGTCAGTGTATGGGTCTTTCTGCCACAGTATTGGCAGGTGAACCGGTCCCGGAGGAACACCTCTTTCTTGGAGAGCTTGCGGGGCAGAAAGGGCCTCTTTATCAGGTACACCAGGCGGATAATTGAGGGCACATCGAATACGGCGGTGACGGTGAAGATCTGCCCTCGGTGGTTCTCCAGCTGCTCCGCCTTGCCCTTGCCAAGCATGATGATGGCCCGCCGCACGGTGCAGATGTTGATGGGCACGTAGTTGAGGTTGAGGACCAGGACCGGGGCACGAATCAATCCACGTCGCCCGGCCAACGGCTCCTCGCTTCCGGTGACTGGCGCCGGCGCTTTCGCCTCGGGTTGGCTCGCCTGTACGTTATCAACCACTGGCACCGATACCTCATTCCGGCTGACGCGGAATTCCTTGTCGTCCACGCACCACCGCAACCGCCGGAGAGAGGGGGCCTGCCACTTCAGGTCCGCCGCGTAGCCGTTCCTCCGCTCCGGCCGCACCACCGCCGAACGCCGAGTCGTGGGGTTGCACCGAGCATCACCCTCGCCTTAGCCTGGACCGGATGCCGGGGTGATCCTCGGGCGCTCGGCCCACCACCCGTTGTGGTCCGCCGGTCGCATCTTGGGCCAAGCCGGGCGCCGCCGGTGCGGCAATTACTCGGTTATCTTCTTAAGCTTATCGTCCCAGTCGCCGGGGATCAACCTGACACCCCGGATCACGACGTCGAAGTTATCCGCCATGAAAGAAGCCAGCGCGGATTGGTCGATGTCGTCGTCGATGTCGTCGGTGAACTTCTGGGCCCCGGTCAGCACGCCGGAGACTAACAGGAACCCAATGATGACGGCCACCGCCATCCCTGCCATGCGGTTGGCCATCCCGAAGAGCGGGATGAACCGCAACACCATCTTGACCCAGAAACCGGCTATGGCGCCAATGATGAAAAGGCCCAGGAAGACAAGGATGAAGCCGCCGATCGCCTGGGCGCCCTCATTGTCGGTGACTACGGAGAAGACGTTGCCTACGTCCTCGGCGATGCGGCTGGAGATGGCCAGCCCCACGATCACCACCAGCAGCGGAATCACGATCTGGACCAAGCCAGCAGAAAAGCCCCAGAGGGCGGTCCCTCCCCAGACGATCAGTACCGCCAGGTCTAGCCAATTCATCGCCTTCTCCCCCTGCTGCGGCCGGGTCGTGGTGCTCCAGGCGAAACCACACGTGCAGCCAGCGATGGATTTGAGGCGGCCGGATCGGGTCCGCCTCCGAGGGGAGTTTAACACAGAAGGTGCCCGTGGCGCAGGCCGCCTAGGTGGCGCTGACCAACCGGTTCCGCAGAGTGATCAGCCCCAGCAGGGCCACGCATCCGAAGAGGTAGCCGCCGATCACATCGCTCGGCCAGTGGACCCCTAGATACACCCGGGAAGCCCCGATGGCCAGGATGACGATGACGATCCCAATCTGCACCCAGAGGCGCAGCAGGGGCGATTTAACCAGCTGTCCCACCAGGAAGATCAAGATTCCGCCGACCAGGACCGCATAGATGGAATGGCCGCTGGGGAAGCTCAGTCCATGGGGTGCCGAGCCGACCAAGAGGTAGTCGGGCCGGGGACGCTCCACAATCACCTTCAACCCATTGCCAGCAACTATGGGCACCAGGCTGAGCAGGACTATCAGGGCGTCTACCCGGTGGCGCAGAACGAACAGAGACCCGCTCACCGCCAGTATCACGGTAATTGAAACGGGCACCAGGCCCAGGCTCGTTACCGCCAGGGCCACTTGGTCCAGCCAGTCGGACTGAAGGCCCTGCACCTCCATCAATGCCCGTTCGTCGCCGGGGAAGGTGGGGAAAGCCCAGGCTAGAGGGAATAAGGCCAGGGTGAGCAGGAGAGCGGGCCACAGGCACCATGATTTCCAGGGAACTCGTGATTGCATTACATCTTGTGTCTTAATATGCGGCCTCCAGACGACTCCAGATTCAACTGTATAATCACCGGCAATTAAATGCAAGCTTCGCCATGGCCTCGGTCGATGCTATAATGCGTTGTCAGAGCCTTGGTACAGGGAGCAGACTGTCCGGTGTGGTTAGCGTAATCGCCATTGATGGGCCGGTGGCCGCCGGGAAGACGGTGGTGGGCCGGGCTCTGGCTCAGAGGCTGGGGTTCAAGTACCTGGACACCGGTGTGATGTACCGGGCGATTACCTGGCTGGCCCTCCGGAACGGCGTCCCGATCGAAGATGCGACGGCCCTTGGCGAGTTGGCGGACACCCACCCGGTCCGCATGAAGGGCCAACAGAGCGATCAGGTGCTGGTCGGCGAGCACGTCGTGGGCGAAGAGTTGCGAGACTCCCAAGTCAACCAGACGGTTTCCCTGGTGGCCCGGGTACCGGCGGTACGGCGGGCCCTGGTGCACCAGCAACAGGTGCTGGCTGAGGAAGGAGACATTGTCGTGGTCGGACGAGACATCGGCACCGTGGTCCTGCCCGACGCCGGCCTCAAAGTCTTCCTTTCGGCCTCCCCAGAGCGCCGGGCCCGGCGCCGGTGGGGGGAGACGCGGGGCCAGGACCAGGCCCCGGAGTTCCAGCAGGTGCTGGCGGAAACCAAGGCCAGGGACGAAATCGACTCTCACCGGGCCGACTCCCCCCTGAAACCGGCCCTGGACGCTTTCTTACTCGACACCGATGATCTGAGTGTTGACCAGGTGGTAGAGCAGATTCTGTGCCGGATGCAGGAGCAGGCCATGGCAGGGGATCGATGACCCTCCTAGCCCGGCTGGGCCAGAAGACAGCTCGGTTCTGCTTCGGCAAGCTGGGCCGGCTGGAAGTGATCGGGCGCGAAAGGGTGCCGCCTCACGGTCCTCTGATCGTGGTGGCCAATCATCTGTCCTTTAGCGACCCTCCCCTGTTGGTGTGCGGCATCGATCGGCCGCTGTACTTCATCGCGAAGCGGGAGCTGTTCTCCAATCCCGTAAGCGGATTTCTTATGAGAGGATTCCAGGTCTCTCCTTTCGACCGTTCCGGGTCTCGGATCGAACCGCTGCGGCTGATGCTCCGGCTGCTGGCGCAGGACCGGGCCGTGGTTGTTTTTCCCGAAGGCCACCGCAGCCCCGACCACACCATGAAAGAGGGTATGCTTGGAGTCGCTTATCTGGCGCTGAAGTCTCAGGCGCCGATACTGCCTGTGGGCCTGTCCGGCACCGAGAAAATATCCGCTTGGCGAATGACGGTGCCGCTGTGCCGCATGCGCGCCAACATCGGCCAGCCCTTCACCCCCCCGGTGCTGGAGGGCGCTACCCGCCAGGAAGCGACCCAAAGCACGCTGGACATGATTATGAACCGCATCGCCGCCTTGCTCCCCGAGAGGTACCGGGGCGTTTATTCCACCAGCGCAGCTCGGGGCGCCGGAGCGGCAGCCGGCGTCGTAGGCCAGGCGAGCGAAGCCGGCCACGGCACACTTGCGCCCTGAGCTATAGTACATCGAGGCGAGAAGATCGCGGCGAGCCGGGGCGAAGGCAAGGGAGCGGCGCCGCCCTTTTTGCATGGCCTGCCCTTCGGCGTCCGGGGAACGGCGGCAAGGCGTCGAACCCGAAAAGCCACAGAATCCAAGGCGATATAGATTGGGAGAAGTACAATGCAGCAAGCGTCCAAGTTCGGCATCTATTTGAACTCCAAGGAAAACCAGGTGGTCCGCATAAACTCCCCTT
>CAJWBT010000247.1 GCA_913020235.1 uncultured Chloroflexota bacterium | reverse complement strand
GGGACCTGGTGGCCTACGCGCCCGACGCCATGTCGGGACTGAGCCTGGCCAATACCATTCAGGAGGCCGACGAGCGCCAGAAGCTGGCCGCGGCCCTCGATGCCGAGACCTCAGCATTGATGCAGGCAGCCAGCCTCACCGGAACGCGCGAACCGGGCGATTCATCCCCCTCGGTGCCGCCGGCCCAGGTGCGGCACGACTTCCCAGTTCCCAACCCGCCGGACCTGCGGCTCCACCTGCTGCGCGACTACGACCTGGAGCAGATATTCCCCTACATCAACCCTCAGATGCTCTACGGCCGCCACCTGGGGTTCAAAGGCCGCTATTCCGACGCCCTAGCCGCCGGAGACCCCTCGGCTCAGGAGCTGCGTGACGCGGTGCGCGGTGTCGAGGAGATGATCCTGGCCTGCAACGACATCGGCGCCGTCGCGGCGTTCAAGTTCTTCCCCTGCCAGGCCGACGGGCAGAGCCTGTTGGTCTACGGGCCCGATGGCCGGAAAGTCTTGGAGAGGTTCTACTTTGGCCGCCAGTCCCAGAGGGAAGGGCTATGTCTGTCCGACTTTGTGCTGCCTAAATCCCTCACCCCCGTCCCCTCTCCCAGGGGGAGAGGGGAGACTGAGGGGATGGACTATATAGCGATGTTCGTGACCTCGGTGGGGCCGGGGGTTCTGGACCTGTCGGAACGCCTGAAGGGAGATGGCCGGTTCCTGGACTCTCACATCCTCCAGGCCCTGGCCCTGGAATCTGCGGAAGGGTTCGCCGAGCTGCTCCACCAGCAGATTCGCCAGATGTGGGGTTTTGGCGACCCTCCGGGTATTCCCCACCAGGACCTGTTCCGCACCCAGTATCGGGGCCGGCGCTACTCCTTCGGCTATCCCGCCTGTCCCCGGCTGGAGGACCAGGAAGCCCTCTTCCGCCTGCTGGACGTTACGGCCAATATCGGCGTGGAGTTGACCGAAGGGTTTATGATGGACCCTGAGGCGTCGGTATCGGCTCTGGTCTTCCACCACCACGACGCCAAGTACTTCAACCTGAGCCCGGCGGACATCGACCAACTGGAGCGGGAGATCGCTTCTTCGTGATCCGGGATTTTCCTGCCCTGGGGAACCAGGAACCGTGGCGGGCGCGTCCGCCGACCGGCCTCTGGGAGACGCAGGGGTCGTAGGATTCCCACTGGCCGGGCTCGCTATCCCGGTGCGTGCCGGACTTCTCCCCGCAAGGAGTTGCCGGCCTACATGCTGAACTCTGGCTGGACTTTGGACCCGGAAAAGGGTCTCCAGCTCGGCGCGGCATCTCTTCTCGCAAGAGCGAAACATACCTCTCCCCAGCCGCCCCCGGCAGGGAGAAACCGGAGGTCCCATGAAGCCCATCGTCCAAATTGCGGCCCGTCTCGGCGTGAAAGAAGAACACCTGATCCCCTACGGCGTTTACAAGGCAAAGATCACGCTTGAGGCCCTGCAGGCCGGACCAGTTCGCAAGGAGGGAGAACCAGGGGCCAGGTTAGTGGTGATGACCGGCATGACCCCCACCCCGGCGGGCGAAGGCAAGACCACCACGGCCATCGGCCTGACCCAGGGCCTGAGCAAGCTGGGCCACCGTGCCGCCGTTACCCTCCGGGAGCCGACTCTGGGGCCAATTTTTGGGATCAAGGGAGGCGGCACCGGGGGCGGCAAAGCACGAGTCGTTCCTGAAGACGAGATCAACATCCACTTTACCGGGGACGCCCACGCCGTCGCTTCGGCCCACAACCTGCTGGCTGCTCTTGTAGACAACGCCGTGTACCGCAACTCGATTCCGGGTCTGGAAGCCTCGGGAATCCAGTGGTCCCGGGTCACCGACGCATCGGACCGGGCAATCCGGCAGATCATAACCGGCCTGGGAGGGAGCGCCAACGGTCCCTTGAGGGATACCCGGTTCGACATAGTCTCCGCATCGGAGATCATGGCCATCCTTGCGCTGTCAGAGGGTTTGGAAGACTTGAGGGCGCGCATCTCACGTATTGTTGTGGGCACCACCCGTTCCGGCGAGCCGGTTTCGGTGGAATCGCTGGGTGTGACCGGCTCCCTGCTGACACTGCTGCGCCACGCGATAATGCCCAACCTGGTCCAGACTATGGAAGGGCAGCCGGCCCTGATTCATGCCGGGCCCTTTGGCAACATCGCCCACGGCTGCAACTCCATCCTGGCGGACCGGATGGGGTTGGCATACACCGACTTCGTCATAACCGAAGCCGGGTTCGGCTCGGACCTGGGGTTTGAAAAGTTCATGGACATCAAAGCCCGGCAGAGCGGCCTTCTGCCCAGCGCGGCAGTCTTGGTGGCCTCGGTGCGAGCCTTGAAGTGGCACGGCGGCTCCCCCAGAAGAGCCCTAGAGAACCCGGACCCCGCTGCCGTACGGGCCGGCGCTCCCAACTTGGAGCACCACATCGGGCTGATCCAAAGCTTTGGCCTGCCCGTGGTGGTGGCCATCAACCGGTTCCGCAGCGATACACCCGAAGAGTTGCGGGAAGTAGAGCAAATCGCCTCGGCGGCGGGGGCTCAAGCGGCGGTGGAGTGTAGCGGGTTCACTCAGGGCGGCGAAGGAGGGGCTGCTCTGGCCGAGGCCGTGGCCCGGATTGCCGGGCAGCCGCCGGAGATCACCTACCCGTATCCTCTGGACGCCACAATCGAAGAAAAAGTGCTGTCCCTGGCCCAAAAGATCTACGGGGCCGACGGCGTGACCTGGTCGGCGGAAGCCCGGCGCCAGCGACGCTACTTCGAGGCCCAGGGCTGGGGAAACCTGCCCATCTGCATGGCCAAGACTCACCTCTCCACGACCCACGATCAGGCCCGGCGGGGCAGCCCCAGAGGATACATGTTCCCCATATCGGACATTCGAGCGTCGCTGGGGGCGGGCTTCTTGTTTCCTCTGGCGGGCAATGTAGCGACGCTTCCCGGCCTCCCCTCCCACCCCAGGGCCCTGGACATGGACGTAACGCCGGCAGGGGAGGTCACCGGGCTGTGACCGCTGACCGCTGATAGCTGATAGCTGATTGCTGATCAATGACACAGGAGGGAAGCGCCATGATCTACGATTTCCGAATGTACACGTTGAAGCCCGGAAGCACGCCCGACTACATGGCGGCAGTGAGGGAGTTGGCATTGCCCATCCGCCAGAAGTACGGCATCAAGCTGGCCGGCTGGTACTACAGCGACATCGGGGAGCTGAACCAGGTCGTGCACATCTGGGGCTATCGTGACCATGCCCACTTGAGGGAAGCGAGGGCCCAGTTCACCTCGGACCCCGAGTGGCTTGGAAAGTACGTGCCCCGGATAACACCGCTCATCGTGACCCAAAGGACCCACCTGATGGTGTCGCCCGACTTTGCCCCCGAGCCGGGGCCGGGAAGCACCGCGCCGGGAAACTCCATGGTCTACGACTTCCGCATCTACATCGTGAAGCACGGAACCATCCCGGATTACATCAAGGCGGTGAGGGAGTTGGGCCTGCCGATCCGGCTGAGATATGGCGTCAAGCTGGCCGGCTGGTACACCCCTGACCTCGGCGAGTTGAACAAGATCGTACACATCTGGGCCTATCGAGACCACGCCCACCTGAAGGAAGCGAGGGCCCAGTTCACTTCGGACCCTGATTGGCTAGAAAAGTACGTGCCCCGGGTGCAGGGGCACCTGTTATCACAGCAGAGCTACCTGATGCTCTCGTCCGACTTCGCCCCCGCGCCGGCGTAGGAGTGTGGGGGCGGCTCCGGTCGACCGCTAGTACTAAGTCAACCTGAAATTGATAGATGTCATTCTGAACGAAGCGAAGAGTCTCGTTGTTACGCTGAGATTCTTCCTCGCTCCGCTCCTCAGAATGACATCCTGTTAAAACCAAGTTGACTGAGTACTAGCCTGCTATCTTGTAAGTAGCTTTACATCGTCGAAATTGTGCGACATTCTCTCCCCGCAATCGTCTTTCCGGCGCAAGCCGGAATCCAGAGAAGCGTTGGTTAGATTCCCTTTTCGCGGAAGGGCCGGGATGACGGAGCGGGTATCTGGGGGTTTGCGAGACACAAAAATAGCTTTCAGCGATCGATAAACGGCAGGGCGCTGACGGCTGAAAGCTGACCGCTCAACTCTCAGTTATGACAACCCCGAGCCTGGATGTCCCAGACGGCCTCCACCTTGCCGCCGCGCACCCCGATGAACCGGT
>CAJWBT010000246.1 GCA_913020235.1 uncultured Chloroflexota bacterium | reverse complement strand
GCGCTGGGGATGCTGGCCAACGCCGGCGTTGCCGCCCGGTACAACTACGCGGCGATGCGGGGCCACCTGGACGCGCTGATTGGGGAGGTGTGCCCTTACTACGAGGGGAAGACCTACCTGAGGGTCCACGTAATAGCCTTCCTTGGCGGCGGGACCATCGGCGCGCTGCCGGTCCTGCTGGCAGCCCTCTCCGAGGCCAGGGGGACAGCCTACAACTTCAGCGTGGTCCTCCATCTGATGTTGCCCCAGAGGGGCATGTCCAGAGACCCTGACAACAGCTACCCACTCCAGCTCAGAAATGCATACTCCACGATCCAGTTCCTCCGGGCCGCGACCGGTGTATCCGCTGGCGAAGGAAAGTTTACCGGGACGGACACTTATTTCGTGACCGTCTACCCCGATAAGAAGGTTCAGGCGGCAGGACCCCATTTCGACATCGCGCTGATTCACCGGTCACCCAAAGATTCCCTCCCCGCCCAGAGGGCCCACATCGCCCGGGTCCTGGAAACACTGGTCGCCGAATCATGGGGACCAGGACAGGATTGGTGGGCCCGCTACCACGAGACCATGAGAGAGGCCAATAACAAGGTGGACGCCCGGTTTGGCTCCATCTGCTCCAAGGAAGTCGGCCTTCTGGAAGGGTTCTTCAATTTGACGGCACGTCAATATCTTCAAACCAAGTGGAATTCCGGCTATAGGTAGAGAATCATGGGAATGAGAAGTTCGCTCAGAAAGCTATGGGTGTCAAGAAAGCGAGAGTCTTTCAAAGAGATGTCCTCCGGGATGATTCAGACGTTGGACCCTCTGGATTTCTTAACTCCTGAGACAAGCGGTGCCACCTCGCAGGACGTACTCTTGCAGATCCACTCGGTGATGCATGGCGCCCTGGAGGAAGTGGACAAGGCAGTTCAACTTGTATTTGAGCAGTTGAGCCCGGAAGGCAACATCAGCAACCATTTGATCCTCGAGGCCAACGGCCAAATTCGCAACGAGAAAGCGAGGGCCGAGAGTATTGCCGACCTCAAACGAGACGAACTCATCCGCGAGATTCGCACCAGGCTCGAAACTCGCTTCATCTATGACCTCATCCACTCACCGTATCAGGAGCCTTCCGTCAGGCGGTGGGAGAACCTGTCCACTCGCACCATTCGGCGTGATCTGCCGCAGACCGCCGAGTACTCCTTCAATGACCTGGCAGAGCCCTCAGACCGCCGGAAGCGCCTCCCACGATGGCAAGGCCAGATGGGCCATTGGCTGGAGGACCTTTGTCAAAACCACCTGGCCGAAATCGTGGAGGCCATGGAAATCGAGATCAAACAGTACTTGACGACATGGTCTGAAATCACACCGGCGCTAAGGAAGCGTGCCAGCATGGGCGGTGGTCTCTTCCAAGAGGTGACCAACCCTGAGCTGTGGACTTTCGAGAGCCAAGACCCCACCGTGAGGAACCTGCTGCGGGGAGAGCAGGCCCTGGCCATTGCCCATCGAATCCTGGAACGGTTCCAGCTCAGCAATCGCGATGCGTTCGACGTAGCCGATACCGTTCGGGTCTCTCTGCTGGGGATGCCTGTGTACGGCACCAACCGTGTAGGCTTGCAACAGTTAGAGGACCTATTGGCCGAGGCAATGTCTCAAAAGATTCAGGACAACGTATCATTGGAAGCCGGCTTCCTTTCCATCATCTCCCATGGGGCGCGGTTCGGCGAGGACTTGGGCGAGCTGTTGGCCGACATGCACCGGGGCGCCGCCGCCATGGAGCAGAAGGTGTGGAGGGTTGGGGAAGTGGGAGTGGGTCACGTTGACTCGGCATCGGGCGTAGGCATTACCGCTTCCAACGTTCACGACCTCGTCGTGAGGGGCCTCGGAGGCGGGCGCAGGTTCGCCGCGGTGGAAGGCCACCCTGGAGACAACCACAGATTCGACGTGCAGATGTCGATCGTGGGTGCGCCGGCGGAGGACATGACAATATTCCGCGAGATGGTGACCGCATGGTACGCCTGGCACTTCGCGGAAAACAGAGGCGCATGTTCGACACAGGGCGAGTGGCTGAAGAGTGTAACTGCTGAGTGCTGGAAACTCTACCCTGATATCGGCGCCGACACCGGGGTCAGGAACGCCATAATCGAGTTGATCGACGACGACCTGAAATCCATGCGCGAGAACCACGAAGCGCTGGTGCCCCGCCGTGTCACCAATGGGATGCCCAACGACCAGATCTTGCTCCACGGGCTGTGGAAAGAGTTGGGTGTCATCACAGACGGGGCGGTTCCGGAGTACAGCCCACCCGTCGGCTGATTCACGTGGATAAGCGGCAACCACTTTGGAGGCCCGGCGAAGAGCCGGGCCTCTACGGTTTCTGCCATGACCCCCAACAGTAGCTGGCCGGAATGCCGAGATGATCGACGGCCCTTAGCCGAGTGCTGCCTGGCCAGACACCACACCCTGCACCGATCGTCCCCTCAGTGGGCCCCCCGGTTTGAGAACCGCCCTGGCAAAGTACCCGCCGACGGGGCCTGGGCCCCTGACAGAGGGGGTTTGCGTCAAATCCGTCGTTCCGAGGAGCCAACCGACTCGGTAATTCCGAGGAGCCAACCGACACCGTCATTCCGAGGAGCCAACCGACACCGTCGTTCCGAGGAGCGAAGCGACGAGGAATCCGGCGCCGGGTTCCTCCATGGCTGCCTGGACCCACTACCCCAGACCCCTCGCTTCACTCCGGGCGACATCTCCCGAGATGAGAACAAGGATGATAATGGGCTGGCAACGGCCGCCAGCCTTCCCGCCGGGTGGTAAAGGGCCGCCCCGGACGGCTTTGCGGATAGTGACCACCGATTTGTTGAACGGAGCGCCAAGGAGAGTGAGATGCAAGAGAGACGGCTCAGACTGGAAGGGAAAGTTGCCATCGTAACCGGCGCCGGGTCGAGCGGGCCGGGGGTCGGGACCGGCAAGGCCACGTCGATGCTGTTCGCCCGGGAAGGGGCCAAGGTGCTGCTGGTGGACCGGGTGGCTCGGCAGGCGGAGGAGACGCTGGCCGCTATCCGGGAGGACGGCGGCGAGGCTTCGGTGTTCGCGGCGGATGTCACCAGGGCCGAGGAGTGCCGGGCCGCGGTGGACGCCGCCGCGGAGCGCTACGGGGCGTTACACGTCCTGTTCAACAACGTGGGGATCCGCGGCGCGGGTAGCGTGGTGGACTTGAAAGAGGAGGACTGGGACCGGGTGCTGGAAGTCAACCTCAAGAGCATGGTGCTGACCAGCAAGTACGCTATACCCAGAATGATCGAGGCCGGCGGCGGGTCCATCGTCAACGTGTCGTCGATCGCGGGCCTCCGGTCGGGCAGCAAAGGCCACAACATAGCCTACTCCGCTTCCAAGGGGGGCGTGATCGCCTTGACCACTGCGATGGCGGTGGACCACGGCAGGGACAACATCCGGGTCAATGCCATAGCGCCCGGCCACATCTACACCCCCATGGTGTCCGAAATGACCGACGAGACCCGCGACCTGCGACGCCGGGCCGCTCCCCTGGGCACGGAGGGAACCGCCTGGGATATCGCCTGGGCGGCGCTGTTCCTGGCCAGCGACGAGGCCCGCTGGATTTCCGGCGTAGTGCTTCCGGTGGACGCCGGGGTCCTGGCGACCACCCCGCTGGCCATGCTGCACCACCTGCGGTGAGCCCTCAGCGGTCAGCGGCCAGTGGTCGGCAGGTGCCTGAAGGCCACTAGCTGACCGCTATCTCAGGCGTCGGGGTTGGTCGTGATGAACCGGCCCGCCTTGACCGGGTCCACATGGGGCGCCCTCACTTCCACCCCGGCGCTCTCCTCCTGAAGCAGGAAGGTAGCGCTGCTGTCCAGGTCCCCCCATCCCCGGTTCAGGGCCTCGATGACGATCTGTTCGGCGAGGTTGGCCACCGGCATCGGCACGTCGAACTCCCGGCCCAGCTCGGTGGCCAGCCCGATGTCCTTACGCGACAGGGCCAAGGCGAAGCTGGGCGGCTCGTACTGGCCACGGAACACAGTCCTCACCATCCCCTCGTGGAGCCCACGCATTCGGCCCAGCGAGCCTCGGCGCACGCACTCCCAGAGGGCCTCAGCGTCCACGCCGGCCTTGACGCCGAGGGTCATCCCTTCCGCGATGGCCTGCTTCACCCCATGGCCGATCATGTTGTGCACCAGCTTGGCCACGCTGCCCGCGCCGATTTCCCCGGC
>CAJWBT010000245.1 GCA_913020235.1 uncultured Chloroflexota bacterium | reverse complement strand
CGGCCCAATGCCCGGAGTGCGGCACCGAGGTGGTGAAAACAGAGGGCGAGGCGGCGCACCGGTGCCCCAACACCTCGTGTCCGGCCCAGTTTTTCGAGGCCCTCAAGCACTTTGTAAGCAAGGGCGCCATGGACATCGACGGGCTGGGCGAGCGGTGGTGCCGGATACTGATCGACCGCGGGCTGGTCCAAAGCGTGGCCGACCTGTATTACCTGGACCAAGGTAGCCTGCTGGAACTGGACCGAATGGGGGACCGGCTGGCCGCCAAGATAACTGCCAACGTTGAGGCCAGCAAAGAGCGGCCCCTCCATCGGCTGCTTTTCGCGCTTGGGGTCCTCCACGTCGGGTCCGAGGTGGCCGAGCTGTTGACCCAGCGGTACGCCAGCCTGGACGAATTGACCCTGGCTTCCGGAGAGGAGCTAACCGAGATTCCCGGCATAGGACCCAAGATCGCCGGAAGCCTCGCGGCCTATTTCAAGGTGCCCCGCAACAGAGAGGTCATCGAAAAGCTCCGGCAGGCCGGGGTCAAGCTGTACCATGAAATCCAAAGGCCCAACATCGACGAGTTGCCGTTCCACGGCCTTAGCTTTGTCGTGACCGGGGCCCTTGCCGCGTTCCCTCGCCGGGAGGCGGAAGCCAGGATAAAAGCTCTGGGCGGCAGCGTCGCCTCCTCAGTTACACGCAAGACGAACTATCTGGTGGCCGGGGAGTCGACGGGCTCCAAGCTGGACGCGGCACGAAGGTTGGGAACGCAGGTGCTGGACGAAGCGGCGTTCCTAGAGCTGCTGGAGTCACCACCCGCAGATGAGCCGGGGACCGGGGAGTCCGGCCCATGAAACTCTACGGGGAGCCTCGCGTCTGGCTGGAGCAGTTCCCCCTCGGGGAGCCCGCTTCCTTCAACCATGAGCATCTCGGCGTGCGCCACCCAGGCGAGGTAGTCCGCTGCGAAGGCAGGTCATTCGAGCGGGGCGAGCCTCCGGTCCGGCTTTCTTTCATTGTCCAGCAGGCCCGGAGCGACCTTCGCTCGGTGCATAGCACAGTTCGCAACTCCTATCCGGATCACCGGCAGCTGGAGGCCGGCCTGTCCGCGCCGTCCAGCACCCTGACACCCGAATTGCTGGCCCGAGAATGCGCATAATAGTCGGCCTTGGCAATCCCGGGCTCCGGTACCGCAGCACCCGGCACAACATAGGGTTCCGCTGCGTGGACACGATCGCTAAAAAGTGGGGCATTCGGGTTTCGGACCGCCGCGCCAAGGCAGTCCTGGGCCGGGGAAATCACGCCGGCGAGGAGATCGTGCTGGCCAAGCCCCGTCTGTTCATGAACAACAGCGGCGAAGGGGTCGCATACTTGTTGACCCGGTTCGCTTCCCGGCCCGAGGACCTGGTGATCATCTACGACGATATGGCCTTGCCGCTGGGGCGGCTGCGCCTCCGGCCCGGCGGCAGCGATGGGGGCCACCGGGGGGTCCAGTCCATCATCGAAGGTCTTGGAACCCAGGCCTTCCCGAGGATCCGGCTGGGTATCGGTTCTCCGCCGTTGGAGCAAAACCCGGTGGCCTATGTGTTGGGCCGCTTTTCCGGCGAGGAAGAGACCATTGTCGCCAGGGCGGTGGAATCGGTGGTGGCCGCGGTCGATTGCCTGTTGGGAGAGAGCATCGACGAAGCTATGAACCGTTTCAATACACTGCCGTCCGATCAATCTCCCGCGTGAATCCCCGTTGGTGCCTATCGGTGTTCCTCCCAGCCGCCGCGCTGTTGGCGTGCACCGCCACGGCAACCCCCACTCCGCAAGAGGTCCTGCCGCTGGAAACAACCCGGCCGATGCCGGCGTCGCCAGCACCTACGTCGGCACCCTCCGTGACAACGGACTTTATTCAGGCTCCCGACCGGGACCTTTACCGGCTGGCGGCTGAGCTGAAGCCGGCCGGAGGGGAGGAGATAGGGCGGGTGGTCAACCCGGAGCCAGTGAGCTACGCTCAAGGCCGGAAGGACACCTTTTGGCTGGTCGACCTGCCGAATCTGAAGGTATACCGGAGCCGGTTTGAGCTTCGATTGGTCACACCCCACGCCTATTGGTATGTCGAGGAGGACCAGTCTATCCTCCAGAGGGATATCGAGCGGGCGGCCGCCGGATTTGAAAATGAGGTCTACCCCCGGGTTACCGCCGCCTTTGGTGAGGAGTGGTCCCCTGGAGTGGACAACGATCCCCACCTGAACATCGTGAATGCCCGGTTGCGGGGCGTGGCGGGATACTACAGCTCATCGGACGAATACCCTCTTGGGGTGGTCCCATTCAGCAACCAACGGGAGCTTATCTACATCAACACCGGCGTTATCTCGATGGGGTCGCCCGGCTACCAGGAGACCCTGGCCCATGAACTGCAACACGCGGCCCACTGGAACGCCGACCCCTCCGAGGAAACCTGGATCAATGAGGGGCTGTCTGAGCTGGCCACCACGATTGCAGGATTCGATCAAGCCACCATTTACCGGTTCCTGCAGTCGGGTCCCACCTCATTGGTGCACTGGCCGCTGCTGCCCTATGGCTCCGGGCGCAACTATGGGGCGGCGTCCCTGTTCATGCACTACCTGTCCGAGCACTATGGGAAGAACAACGACCTGCGGCCGCTGCTGGAGGAGCCGGAGGACGGCATCGCCGGCATCAACGCCTACCTGAATTCGGCCGGCCACGGGGTCACGTTTCGGGATCTGTTCCGCGACTGGGCGGTGGCCAATCTCCTGGATGAAGGCCAGGGGGTCTATGGCTACTCGGACCTGGAGGTTCAGGCGGGGGTGTCGAGGTCCATCACCGAGTTCACCGAGCACAGTTCCGAAATTCCCCAGTACGCCGTGGAGTACGTGGAGCTATCTTCGTTTGAGGGACCGATACGCCTGCGCTTTAGCGCGCCCGCGGAGAACCGGCTGCTGCCGGTTGACGTGGACTCGCGGGGATGCTGGTGGAGCAACTCGGGCGACTCCATTGACTCGACATTGACCCGGGCGGTTGATTTGACCGGCCTGGACCGGGCCACTTTGGTCTACCAGGTGTGGTATGAGCTGGAAGAGAAATGGGACTACGCTTACCTGGAGGTGTCGGTTGATGACGGGCGGACCTGGGATATCCTGGAGACGCCTCATACCACGGCGGAAAACCCCATTGGCAACAGCTTTGGGGTGGGCTACACCGGCAACAGCCTGGGTTGGCTCGATGAGTCTGTCGACCTGGGTGCTTACACGGGGCAGGAGATACTGCTGCGCTTTCAGTACGTCACCGACGATGCGGTGAACGGCGCCGGCCTTTGTGTCCGGGGGGTCTCGGTGCCCGAGGCCGGCCTGGAGGACATCACCGAAGGGTGGCGCGCCGAAGGGTTTGTCCTGATCGGCAACCGGGTGAAGCAAGACTATATTTTCCAGGTTATCCAGGTGGCCGAGAGAAACCGGGTGACGGTAGTGCCGCTGGATGGAGCCAACTCGGGGGAAATCGTTATCCCGGCGCCCCAGGATTTGGACCGGCTGGTGGTGGCGGTGGCGGCACTTGCGCCCAAGACGCGGCAGATGGCGCCCTACACACTTTCAATCAGACCTGCAGACTAGCGGACCGGCAGACTAGCCCTTAGTCAACTTGGTTCTAGCAGAATGACATCTATCAATTTCAGGTTGACACAGTACTAGGGCCGTCTGCACAAGTTCGTAAGTCTTCCTCTAACAAGCCTCGCGATGAGGAAATCCCCATCTGTCTGCCTTTATCAAAGGGGGATTTTGTTCGCCATCGAAGCCTTCGATTGGGCTTGGAATTCCGTGCAGCGCGCGGCGAATAGCTCGGCGAAGCCACGCCGGTCCCTTTCATCGGACCTGCTGGGAGCTTACAGGATGGGCAGGTAGCGGGAGACCTCGTAGTCGGTCACCGTGGCCCGGTAATCCTCCCACTCCATCTTCTTGTTCTGGATGAAGCTGTTCAAGATATGCTCCCCCAAAGCGTCAAGCAGCAGCTGGCTCTCCTGGGCCAGGGAAATGGCCTCGCCCAGGCTGGCGGGCAGGCTCTTGATGCCCTGGGCCAGCCGCTGCTCAGGGGGCATGGCGAACACGTTGCCTTCCACCGGGGACGGTACCGGGTACTCCTCTTCGATGCCCTTCAGCCCGGCCATCAGCATGGCGCTGAAAGCCAGATAAGGGTTACAGGCGGAGTCCGGGGCCCGGTACTCGATGCGCACCGAGCTTTCGTAGCCGGGCTTGTAGGCGGGCACCC
>CAJWBT010000244.1 GCA_913020235.1 uncultured Chloroflexota bacterium | reverse complement strand
CGTGCCAACCGGTGGTTGCTCCCCGTTCGAAGTTCACGATGCTGCTGTTGAAGTTCTTGCTGGCTCCCTCGGGCAGCAGAGGTTGGCGAGTCCGGCGCACCTCTCCGCCGGTCCAACCGGGGATCGGGGTGGCCGTGGCTACCGGCACCGTTTCAACTTCAGCAATTCTGATTACGCGCATATCGGCCTCCTCTTTGTCTCGACTGCTTGGTTGGGCAAAGGTTAACTACGATAATACACTTCACGTCGTTGATCGCGGAACTGATGGGGTCCACCTCAGCGCAGTCCAGTCCCGGATGCTATAATTGCACCCGGCTGGAAAGCGTCAATGGCCAACGATTTGGAGGAGGGTTTTATCATGGGCAAGGCATTGGAAGGGCTCCGCGTTGTTGATTTCACCCACAACCAGGCCGGGCCATCGTGCACCCAAATGCTGGCCTGGTTGGGGGCAGATGTGGTCAAGATCGAGCGCCCGCAAGGGGGCGACGAGGTCCGCACCAACGTGGGCGGATCAGCCGAGGTCTCCAGCCCCTTCTTTCTGCTCCTTAATGGCAACAAGCGCAGCCTAACTCTGAACATGAGAAGCAAGAAGGGCCAAGATATCTGCACAGAGATTATCAAGCATTCGGATGTCGTGGTGGAGAATTACTCCCTGGGCGTGATGGAGCGTTTCAGCCTGGGCTGGGACACACTCAAAGAGTTGAACCCCCGGCTCATCTACGCCACCATCAAGGGTTTCGGCACCTGGGGCCCCTACAGCGAATACAAATGTTTCGAGACGATCGCCCAGGCCACCAGCGGCGCCATGAGCATGACCGGGTTCCCCGAGAACCCGCCAACCGTCTCGGCGCCCAACGTGGGGGATACCGGAACCGGTATGCACATGCTCATCGGCATCTTGGCCGCCCTCCAGCAGAGGGTCACCACCGGCAAGGGCCAAAAGGTCGAGGTGGCCATGCAAGAAGCGGTGCTGAACCTTTTGAGGGTCAAGTTCACCGGACAGCATGTCACCGGCAAGGCCGTTGGGCGGCCGGGCAACATCAGCATGGGCAACTCCCTGGGGGGCACCTATCCCTGCAAGGGAGACGGCCCCAACGACCACGTGTACATCAACCTCTCCCGGGTTGCTCCTTCCATGTGGGAAGGCCTTCTGAAGACCATCGGGAGGGAAGACCTCCTGAGCGACGAGAATCTCGCTGACCCGGAGTACAGGCTGGCGCACCGGGACGAGGTCGTGGCGCTGATTACCGGGTGGACGCGACAGCACGACAAGCATGAGGTCATGCACCGTATGTGCGCGAACGGAACGCCCTGTGGCGCCACCCTGGACAGCCTGGAGGTGATGGCGGACCCTCACCTGAGGGCGCGGGGGATGATAACGACCGTGGAGCAGCATAACTGGGGCCCCATGGACATGATTGGCTGCCCAATACAATGGGAGGACTCGCCCGTTGAGGTAACTGCGGCCCCTACCTTGGGCCAGCATACCGAGGAGATACTGGCCCAGTTCCTGGACTACGACTCAGCGCAGGTCGAACGGCTTAGAGCCGAAGGTGTAGTCTAGCAGGCTGCCGGGGACGCAGGGCCTATGCAGACCATTACCGGCAATGCGACCGCGATACCGTTGGGCCACCCCGGCACCGGATCGACAGATCCCATGCAAGGGGCCCTGCCGGTCCAAGCTTGAGTCAGGCCCAGCTCAGGATGACCGCCGGCTTATTATCCCAGTCCCTGTTGTGCCGGTTGTCAACACCGGTCGCTCGGTGGGCCCAGGTTACCAGCGAACTACCGGCCGGTCTAACTGCTGGTAGAGGTGTCCAACGCCGCAATCGTGCGCCAGTCATGGTGCAACACTCTGTGTCGGACCAGCCATCGACCGTTTTGCCGTACCATCTTGTCCTGGTATCGAAGGCCTGCCATCCGCAGGGACTGGGCGCCCTCGACGCGGCTATAAGCGATAGCGTAGGTCTCCACATCGGCCGAGTTCCCATTTATTTGGATGTCTTGGTCACCCAAGAAATGGGTGGCACGGTGGGAGCGGGTGTAGGCGAGTCTGCCGACGATGTTGTCGACGCCCTGACGTTCCCACTCGCCATAGTTTGCGTAGGCATCGGTCGTAAAAGTGGATGCCATCAGTTCAAAGTCGCGCCGGTCGTTGCTCCGGGCGTACCTTGTCATCAGGTCGCGGATGGCAGCCTTGTCTACCAACTCCTGAAGCGCCGGATCAAGCGCCATCGTATCCTCCTCTGACGAGTTCTGCTCACTCTTGCGCTGGGCCGAGCGCAGACAGCGCCTATTATCGCACGGCAGCGGTGTTACCGGCAGCGCCAGCCCCCGATACCCTGTCCCCTACGTCTCTCAGCCAAGTTCCAACGTAGACCGGCAGCGATAATGGGGGGGACCAGGGAGGTTTGGAACACCTGGAATGGAAATTTCATGCGATGCCCTGGTCGCCCACGGGAATGCCCTCAGTGCAATTGCGTACTACCCACGTGGTAGCTCAATGCCGGTTCGGATACAGTATCGATATCCCTTCTGCATAAGTCGGTGGATCGGGGAGCGCTATCCTTCCTTGGGCTCATTTGCAATGAACGCAAATGAGGGTATTCCCGCGCCCAAAATACGGGGTACCAACGTTGTGGAACACTCAAGGCTCGCCTAGCATCGAGTTCATAGCAACTCGCTGATTGGAGGAGCTTATGGTGCTGCAGATTGCGGAAGCCCAAACGTGTTGCCACCACTGGGATATTCAGCCGGCCAAAGGCCCCGTCAGCTTGGGGGTGTGCCGGAACTGCTGGAAGACTCGCGAGTTCGTGAACTCCATTGGGGATTGGAGCTTCGACTCGTCGCCCGCCGAGCGGAAGACATCAGACCCTTCCCTCGTTGAGTAGCATCCTCCACCCGGTATACGGCGGCAACTCCTTGGTCGGTCTCTCCACGCTCGACCTGGCGGAGCGCACTCCAACCCCGCAGCGGTAGACCGAGTCTGTCCATGCAAACGTCTCGGTAGCAGCCGGATACCGCCCAGCAGCCGGAAGGGCGACCACGGGAATCATCCAATACCGTTCTGCGGGTTGTCGCCGGCACGCCCCAAACGCTATTTGCTTTTTGGCTTGCCGTTCTCACAGCTCTTGGAGTCGGCCCGTTCCGTCTTCAACCCTCGAGCCAGTTTCAACCGCGACTTCAGCTGCCGCCAGCCCCTCGCCAGACTGGGTGGCCATTTCATAGGCGAGGTTTGTCAGGTGGGACTAACTCCGTGGCGATCAGGCCGTTAGGAGCGGCCCCTTCTTCATCGTCGCGCTATGCGCCCCCAGAGGGTCCTACGGGTATTGTTGCTCTCCAGTACGTTCCCTCGCAGCCGCTTGACCTCCAATAGCACCGAGTGTTCTACTCGTGCTGATACGGTCAAGAGGAGAATTGCTTTGGGAATCTTCCGAGTATTCGCGGGGGCCGATGGTGAGAGCCATATCGAGGAGCTGGACTTGGACCGCCACCCCGAGTTCAAATCCCTCCGGAACCTCACAGAGGCAAGAATCCTGCACTTTCCCGAGCTTCGGAACATGGACTTCCACCCCTTGCCCGAGCGGAGGCTAATCATCCATCTCTCAGGGGAGGCGGAGATCGGACTCAGCGACGGCACGAAACACATTTTCCGGCCCGGCGACGTTCGGCTTATGGAGGACACAACCGGGCGCGGCCATACCCATCGTGATCTTAGCCAGAACACAGCCGTATACATATTGCTAAAAGATTAAGCACGGCTTCCGGCCCTGATCCTGGCTACGGTGGGTTTTGGCGGAGCATGCCCCAACAGATCAACATTCCGGGTGAGCGGAATGGCTGCCCAGTTGGGTTTGATAGAGTGGCGTCCCGACACCACCTCTCTTGCCCGCCCGAGTGGCCGGATCGAGCGGTTGGCCCGCCGAGCGGGACTAACCTCTCGCCGCTGGGCTGCCGGGCCGCTAGGACACCGGCGGCCTGAATCAGTTCACGCGGGCTTCACCTTTACTCCAAAGCTCTCCCAATGGACTATCTCTTCCATGGCCATCCTTGGAGTCCCCTGGCTTTTGGCGCCTTCGGCACGGTAGCCGAAGGGCAATAGGGTTATCAGCTCCATGGCTTCGGGGATACTCAAGAGCTTCTTCACCGCCTGTTGTTGCTCCGCCTCACGGACGCCCACGAAGCACATCCCGACGCCTTGGGACCACGCCATCAGCTCCATTTGTTGCAATGCCCTTCCAGCATCCAGTTGCGGCCTGGGCGCATTGTCCAT
>CAJWBT010000243.1 GCA_913020235.1 uncultured Chloroflexota bacterium | reverse complement strand
CCATCTTGGCCCTGGCTGAACCGGGAGTGGAGGTGATCTACCCCAACCCCGGCTTTCCCATATACGAGTCCCTGATCCGGTTTGCCGGCGCCACCCCGGTGCCGATGCGATTGCTCGAAGAGAAGAGCTATCATCCCGATCTGGACGATCTCGCGTCCAAGATCACGGACCGTACCCGGCTCATCATTATCAACTCTCCGGAGAACCCCTGCGGCTCCGTTCTGACCCGGCCGGAGCTGGAAACCATCGCCGGTCTGGTGAAGCAGCGCGAAGACCTGTACGTACTGACCGACGAGGTCTACAAAGACATCCTGTACACCGGCGAGCACCACAGCATCGCGTCCCTTCCGGGCATGGCGGAGCGCACCATAATCCTCGACGGGTTCTCCAAGAGCTACGCCATGACCGGCTGGCGTTTGGGCTACGGAATCATGCCCGAAGAGCTGGCCTACCACGTGACCAGGCTGGCGGTCAACAACATCTCTTGCTCCGCCACCTTCACCCAGCGGGCGGCCATCGCCGCCCTGGACGGCCCTCAAGACGCGGTGCAGGCCATGGCCGCCGAGTTTGCCGGGCGGCGGCGGCTCATCACCGACGGGTTGCGCAGCATTCCGGGCATCCGGTGCCCCGAGCCCGAAGGGGCCTTCTACGCCTTCCCCAACATCTCGGCGACCGGTCTCACCAGCCGCCAGTTTGAGGATAGGGTGATGCAGGAGGCCGGGGTCGCCTTGCTGGCGGGGACCGGCTTCGGCGAGTTCGGTGAGGGGTACGTCCGCATCTCCTATGCCAACTCCCGGGAAAACATCCAGAAAGCGCTGGACCGGCTGGACACCTTCGTTCGCGGCCTGGTGTAAGAAATCCGGCCCCATCCCCATCCGCCGTGGTGGTTCGCCCGGCGCCAGCGGCCGACACCCCCTCAACCTTGAGCCGGATTGCGGTATACGCTATACTAGCGTCGCTTTGACCGCCTGGGCGCGGTGAACGGTCTGCCGTCGGCCTGTCGAACGGGGTGAGCCTCGGGCGGCCGGCGCTCAACGAACAGCCACCGGCCGGTCCCGTGGACCCGCGGCGGCAGAACTGACCCGCTTTTTCCAGCCGTTCGTGCTGCGGCCCACGGCAGCAAGCCGACAACATAAGACTGATCGCTGAAGGCCCCAGCCTCGTGCGATCCGGCTACCGGAGGGAGAGTAATGGACCTGGGGCTAAACGAAGTCCAGCAGATGCTGAAAACCAGCGCTCAAGAGTTCCTGTCCCAGGAGTGCCCCCTTACGCTCGTGCGGGCCATGGAGGAAGACCCCCGAGGCTACACCGACGGGCTTTGGCGTCAGATAGTCAGCCTGGGGTGGACCGGGCTGGCGTTTCCAGAGCAGTTCGGCGGGACTGCGGGCAGCTTCTTCGACCTGGCGGTGTTGCTGGAAGAGATGGGCCGTGCCCTGTTGCCCGGCCCCTTCTTTTCCACGGTGGTGCTGGGAGGCCTGACCGTGCTGGACGCCGGAACCGAGGCCCAGAAGCAGGACATCCTTCCGCGGATATGCTCCGGGGAAATGATCATGACCCTGGCACTGACCGAGCCCTCGGTGAGCTACGAGCCTTCGGGGGTTGAGACGGTCGCCCAGCGCCAGGGAGACAGCTATCTGATTAGCGGAACCAAGCTTTTCGTGCCCGACGCGCAACCGGCCGACATCCTGCTGGTGGTGGCCCGCACCTCTTCCGAGCCGGACCCGGCTCAGGGATTGACCGTCTTTCTGGTGCCCTCGGGCAGCCCCGGCCTCAGCATCAGTCCGCTCAACACCATCTCCTCGGACCGGCAGTGCCAGGTGGTCCTGGAACAGGTAAGCGTCCCCGCGGGTTCGACTCTGGGGCCGGTGGGCGAAGGTTGGCCGGTGGTCGCGCGGGCCCTGCAACGGGCGGTTGCCGGCAAGTGCGTGGAAATGCTGGGCGGCGCCAACGCCGTTCTGGATATGACCGTCGACTACGTGAAGCAGCGGACTCAGTTCGGGCGTCCCATCGGCAGCTTCCAGGCCGTGCAGCACCACTGCTCCAATATCGCGTTGGACGTCGAAGGGTGCCGCAACATCGCCTATAAGGCCGCTTGGCGGGTCTCCGAGGGCGGCCCTTCGGAGCGGGACGTTTCCATGGCCAAGGCCTGGGTGAACAATGCCTACGACCGGGTTTGCGCCACCGCACACCAATGCCACGGCGCCATTGGCTTCACGAAAGAGCACGACTTGCAACTCTACACTCGACGCGCCAAGGTCCAGGAAATGACTTACGGGGATGCCAATTTCCACAAAGAGCTGGCGCTGCAATATTTGGACCAATAATGAGTCCAGGCCGGTGACATTCAAGGCTACCGGTAATCCGGCCCATCGGTTGGCATCCTGGCGTTGCCGGGCCACCGGCGGGTGGCCAGGTTTGCTGAGCGTATCCCGGGGGCACTCCAGGGGCCGGTTAAGGATGGAGGCGTACATAGAATGACAACCAGGCAATGCATTTTCTGCACCATGATCCGAGACTCGATCCACGAGGCGCCGATTTATCGCGACGACCGGGTCATCGTGGTCCGCGACATCAACCCCAAGGCGCCGGTTCACCTGCTGATAATCCCCAACATGCACCTGGCCTCGCTGGCCTACGTGGGCCCCGGCCAGGTGCCCATCATGGGGCACCTGTTCGTGGTGGCGGAAGAGATGGCCCGACGGGAAGGCGTGACCCTGAGCGGCTACCGGCTCATCATGAACCAGGGCCAGGACTCGGGACAGGAAATAGAGCACCTGCACCTGCACCTTCTCGGCGGCAGGCAGCTGGGGGCCATGGGGTAAGCGGAGGAAGCTGGATGGACGAGCTGGTCCATCGGATTCAGAGGAGGGTGGATGCCCTGCCCGCCGGCCTTCAGGCGCACATATACCGGGTCACAGAGATTGCCCGCGAACTGGCCGAATGCCATGGAATCGATGGGGAACGGGCCGCCCTGGGCATGTTGGCCCACGATGTGGCCCGGGCCGTGCCGGAGGAAGAGCTAACTCGCCGCGCCACGGAGATGGGCCTCCCCGTCGAAACGGTGGAGCGTGAGGTGCCGCTGCTGTTGCACGGGCCGGTGGGGGCCGAGATCCTTTCGCGGGAGTCCGGCCTCGACGATCCAGCTATCTACCGGGCCGTTTACTGGCACACCACGGCCCACCCGTCGCTGGATGACCTGGGCAAGGTGGTCTTCCTCGCCGACAAGTTGGACCCGGAAAAGATAGCCTGGTATCCTTACCTGCCCGAGCTGCGCCGGCTGGCGCGGGAAAACCTGGACCGGGCGGTGCTGGAGTTTCTGAGCCGGGAGATCGTTTCGTTGGTGTCCCAGGGCCGGATGGTCCATCCGGTGGTGGTCGAGACCCGAAATCATCTGCTGGCTGCCGGGGTTGGCCTTGCCCCAAAAGCACCCTGAATATGTCACCCCGAGTGAAGCGAGGGGTCTGGGGTGGTGGGTCCAGGCTGCCATGGAGCAACCCCGCACCAGATTCCTCGTCGCTTCGCTCCTCGGAATGACGGTTTTGGGGCAAGGCTGCCGGGGTTGCACCTATCCACTGAGCGGAGCATCTCATTATTGTAAGCGGATTCTGCTCCGTAGGTCTGCTGAGAAATACAGGCTGTGCGCCGAGGTAGCTCGATGAACGTAACTCTTAGCGATAGAGCCCGGGCCCAGATTCAAAAGAAAGGCGGGCGGGCCGCCGTGGACCTGATCTGCCTGTCATCTTGAGGGGGCAATACCATAGAGGTATCGGTCGATACCCACATCGCCGGGCGAGACACTTCCCGGTACCAGGTTATCCGGAGAGACGGAGTCGATCTGCTGGTAACGCCGGATCTTGCCAGGCAGGTCCGGAGCCTCGATATTGATCTCAAGGAGTTCCTGTTTTTCCGCCGCCTGAACGCGGTGATCGAGATGTCCGGCGGTTTGGTATTGGGGCGTCGGGCCTCGTTGGCGTAACCGTCCAAGCAGGAACGGTGGGGCTTGTCCCAACACTGTGGGCAGCGCAGCCCAAACTGAGATATTAGCGTCGATTGTTCCTTCGGTTTGGCCTCCGTGGACTCCTCGATGCGAACTGGAACGGCCGGCCAAACAGGCTGTATGATGGTCCCGGAGTATCCTCCGGGGCCGTTTGGCGTCCGGGGCTAGCAGCTTGTAAAGGGGGTCCACCATGCGCTTCGGAATCAACATGGGCGGCGGAAACCTGCGGGGAGAGTCCAGGGAGGAGGCCCTGACCGGCCGGCTGGAGAAGGCGCGCCTGACCCATCAGATGGG
>CAJWBT010000242.1 GCA_913020235.1 uncultured Chloroflexota bacterium | reverse complement strand
ACGGGTCTTCCGGGTCGAGAACGTAAAAATGAACGTCCCCATTATAGGCGTCCACAACCACTTTGACACTGTTGCGGATGTAATTGAACTCGTCATCCAGTCTGGTGGAGTACGGATAGCGGTCGGTGGTGGTGTAGGTGTCTTGCACCCACCAGATGCGCCCGGCGCCGTCGAGCACCGGATAGGGGTCGGCGTCGAGCTTGAGGAACGGCGCGATGGTTGCCACGCGCTCCTGGACCTGGCGGCGGTACTGGATGCGGCTGTCCGAGGTTATCTGATCGCTGAGCAAGATGTTGATGTCGGCGAACTGCCAGGCGTAGGCGAAGCGGCGCAGCCCCGAGTCCAGGGGTACACCGCCGGTACCGTCGTAGTGCTGAAACTCGGCACTTGGGTTGACCTCCGCAAGGGTGCTGTTGACGATATTGAAGTTGGCGGGGCTCTCTCCGTAGTAGAGTTCGGGCCGCGACACCGGAAACTCACCCCGGATGGGGATGTCTCGGAGAAAGTACTGGGGCCGGCCCTCACCGGGGCTAAACCCGGTGGTGGGGCTCATGGACACACCGTAGCCATGGGTGTACTGCAGCTTCCGGTTCACCCAGTTCTGCGCGTCCGCGGGCAGGTTCTGCAGGTCCAACTCCCTGGCCCCCACCAGCACCTGGCGCAGCCGGCCGTCCACCACGTAACGGTCCGAGTCCATGTTGAGAAACCTGTAGTACAGCTCCATGAACTGCAGCTGATTGTAGGCATCCAGCAACGGCTGCGGGTCCCACAGCCGGATGTTGTCTAGGGTGGCCCGGTTGTTCCGCACAGTCGGGGCGTCCAGGATACCGGCTGCCGGATAAGCAACCTGGCCGACCCGGTCCAACTGGTAGGCGGTACGAGTTGCCTGCAGGTTGCGAAGGATGTACGGAACTTCCCTGGAGAACTCGTCGGGCTCTACCTGGAGCCGCTGGAACAGGGCCGGATAGGCCAGGTCCGCCAGCAAGACCACGATGATCCACAGGCTCAAAGAGCCGGCCATCAATCGAAGGCCTCCGAAGTAGTTGCTGACTCCAAAGCCAACGGCTCCCAGGACGGCGATACCGGTCAGGAGCCACAAGACGGGAATGCGGGCGTGAACGTCGGTGTAGGTGGCGCCGAACACCACTCCTTTGCCCGAGAGCACCAACTCGTACACATCCAGCGCGTGGCCGGCGGCGATACTCAGCATCAGCAGCAGACCAAGCACCGCCACGTGCTTCAGCATCCGGGGAGCCAGGATCAGTCCAACGCCGCGCACGCCGTACACGGCGGCATACAGGGCCAGGGAGGCCACGATGGCGGAGATGATCAGCCCCATGAACCAGCCCTGAATGAAGTGAAGCAGGCGCAGGGTCACCACGTAGAACGAAATATCCAGGCCAAACTGGGGGTCGGTGAAACTGAAAGACACCTTGTTGAAGTAGAGAAGAAAAGTCTCCCAGCGCCCTGCCGCCACCGCGCCGAATATGGGACCGGCTACCAGCACGGTGAGGCCGGCGGCTCCCAGAATCAGTGCCCATATCGACCGGAACACATCTTCACTCAGGACGCGGGTCGAGGGTCCTCGAGAGAAGCGCACCGCCAGATACAAATTGACCGAAAGGACGATCGCCGCCACCAGGGTGCCGCCCACGAAGAGCCACACTTTCAGGAGCAGGATCTTGGTGTAAACACTGCGTAGACCCAGCCGGTCGAACCACAGCCAGTCGGTGTACACGCCTCGGAGCCACCACAGGACCAGGACCAGCAGCACCAGGGCGATGAGGGCCAGGCCCCATCGGCGGGCAAGGCGCAGATGAGCCGCGGAGATTCCGGGCATACCTGGCCCCGGAGGTCTTTCAGCGTCGTCGTTAAGGTCGTAGCTCATGGCCGGCTGCCGCCGTCGCACCCGAAGCGTCTAGAGTCGATGGCTAGACTCTGCGAAGAGTAAATCCCCCTCAGTCCCCCTTCTAGAAAGGGAGAGCCTTGCCTCAAAAGTACCCTGGAACATGTCACCCCGAGTGAAGCGAGGGGTCTGGGGTGGTGGGTCCAGGCTGCCATGGAGGAACCCCGCACCAGATTCCTCGTCGCTTCGCTCCTCGGAATGACGGTTTTTGGGCAAAGCCGAAAGGGGGACTGAGGGGGATTTGAACCAGCAGGGCAGCCCTTAATCATATTTGGCCTCTCCAAGGCAGAACGGGGGTATCATCTTACGGCCTCAATCCCCTCTCCCGGGGACATCAAGCGGCCTTGAAGGCTGGCGCTGCTCCTCCCTAGGCGGAGATAGTGGTGCCGGTGGCAACCCCCCGGACGCAGTCCAGCAACGCCTCAGGCCGCCGGCCGTCGATGATGTCGGCTACCGGCGAGCGCTCCAGGGCCCGAAGGCAAGCGGCGAGTTTGGGAATCATGCCGCCTCGGACCACCCCGGACTGGGCCAGAATGCTAGCCCGGCGCCGGTCCAGCCGGTGGATAACCCGGTTGCTGCCGTCCAGGACTCCTTCCACATCCGTCAGGAAGATCAGGCGCTCCGCGCCCAGGGCGTGGGCCAACTCCCCGGCCACGGTGTCGCCGTTGATGTTGAGCGGCGCCCCGGAATGCTCCGACCCATCCTGGCAATGGCTGGCCAGCGGGGCCACCATGGGAATGTACCCGCTGTCCAGAATGGCCTGCAATGGCTCGCTGTTGACCCTGGAAATCTCGCCCACGTACCCGAGGTCCGGATTGGCGATGCGGGCCTCCAGCAGGCCGCCGTCGATACCGCTGATGCCGATGGCTCGGCCCCCCAGATGGTGGACCCGCGAGACCAACTCTTTGTTGATCAATCCGGTCAGCACCGCCACGACAATTTCCAGACTTGGCGCGTCGGTGACCCGCAGGCCGCCAACGAAGCGCGGCCGTATTCCCTGCCGCTGCATCCACTGGGTGATCACCGGGCCCCCGCCGTGGACCACCACCTGGGCAAGCCCCTCCTTCTGAAGGGTTACCAGGTCCTTCAGGCTGGTGTCTCGATTTCCCAGGGTGCTGCCCCCGATTTTCACAACTATCGGCGGGCCAGGCATTCCACCCCCTCATTAACGAACGTGAAATATGCAATCCAATGTTGACCAGGTGAATGAAACATAGTCGTGGAGCGGGCCAAAGGAACAAAGAGCAGAGTAGCCATGCAATGGAGAGTAGCGGCCGGCGTTGCCTCCTGAAAGGCCAAGGTGCACCCGGCTCAGGTGGTATACGCGCTGTTGATGATCACGTACTGCTCAGTGAGATCGCATCCCCAGGCGGTGGCCTGGCCATCCCCAAGGTTGAGGTGCAGCCGGAAGGTCACTTCGGACCCGCCCATCAGCACCACCACGGCCTCCCGATGGAAGGGGATCGACTTACCCTCCTGCATGATGCAAACCCCATTTATGTACAGATCGATCTTTTCCTCGACGGCGGCAGCGCCGCTGCGGCCCAAAGCGGCCAACACCCTCCCCCAGTTGGGGTCGGCCCCATGCACCGCCGACTTTACCAGGCTGGAAGAGGCGATGGTACGCGCTGCTTTACGGGCGTCCGGCGTATCCTTGGCCCCGGTCACTTCCACCACGATGAGCCGGGTAGCTCCCTCGCCGTCGCGGGCCATTTCCCGGGTGAGGTGGACGCAGACCTCCGCCAGGGCGTCCTTGAAGGTCGCCGCGTCGGGCGAGCCCGCGGTCACGGGCCGGTTGGCCGCCAGCCCGTTGGCCAGCACCAGCAGGGTGTCATTGGTGCTGGTGTCGCCGTCTACGGTCAACATATTGAACGAGGCGTCGGCTACCTCGCGCAGCGTGGTCTGCAAGAAACCCCGGTCAACGGCAACGTCGGTGGTTATGAAGGACAGCATGGTGGCCATGTTGGGATGGATCATGCCGGTGCCTTTGGTTACCCCGCCCATGCGGACCGGCCGGCCGTCTACCTCGAAGGTAACCGCCACTTCCTTGGGCCGCGTATCGGTGGTCATCATGGCCCGGGCCATCTGCGGCCCTCCGTCCTGGGAAAGCTCGATGTCCTTGATGCCGGTGCGAATCAGGGACATGGGGAGTTCCACGCCAATGATGCCGGTGCTGCACACCAACACCTCTTCCGGCCGTACCCCCAGCTGCCCGGCTGCCAGTGCCGTCATCTCCGTGGCGTCCTTGTAACCCTGTTCGCCGACGCAGGTGTTGGCGATGCCCGCGTTGACCACCAGCCCGCGTACCGGCCCGCGGTCCAGATGCTCTCGGGTAACGGTAACCGACGGCGATTTTATGGTGCTGGTGGTGAAAACACCGGCGGC
>CAJWBT010000241.1 GCA_913020235.1 uncultured Chloroflexota bacterium | reverse complement strand
CCACCACCCCGCAGAGGGACGCCGGCTGGCGGACGCTCCCTCCGGTGTCCGAGCCGAGGGCCAACAGGGCCTCGCCCGCCGCCACCGCCGCCGCACCGCCGCCGCTGCTGCCGCCGGGCACCCGGCCCAGGTCCCACGGGTTGTGGGTGGCGAAGAAGGCGGAGTTCTCCGTGGAAGACCCCATGGCGAACTCGTCCATGTTGCCTTTGCCCAACAGCACAGCGCCCTGGCCCAATAGTTTGCCCACCGCGGTAGCGTTGTAGACCGGCACGTAGTCCTGAAGCATTTGGGACCCGCAGGTGGTCCGTATCCCTTTGGTGCACATCACGTCCTTGATCTGCACCGGTATCCCGGTCAGCGGGCCGGATTCGCCGGCCGCGATGCGCCGGTCGGCCGCCTCGGCCTGCCGGACCGCGGCCTCCGGGGTGACCGTGATGAATGCCTTGATCCGGTCTTCCACATCCTGAATCCGGTCCAGACAGGCGCGCGTCAGCTCGACGGAGCTGATCTCCTTGCGGTCCAGCCGTTGGCGGGCCTCGTGAGCGGTCAGGTATTCCCAATCGGCCACCGGCCCTACTCCTCCAGCACCGCTTTTACCCGGAAAAACTCTCCTTCCCGCTGGGGTGCGTTGCTGAGCACCTCCTCCGGGTCCAGGGAGCTGTCAGGGATGTCGTCCCGCATCACCGCTTGAAGCTGAACAGCGTGGCCGGTGGGGTCTACCCCGGCGGTGTCCAGCTCGCGGAGCACCTCGAACTGCTCCAGGATGTGGGAGAGCTGCTCCCGAAACGTGTCCACCTCATTTTCGGTGAGCCCGATTCGGGCCAGGATAGCGATGTGCTCCACGTCAGAGCGGTCCAGGGCCACAGCAAGTCCTCCAAATCACTTCCCAGCCGGCCTCGCGCCCTGCTTGGGAAAGGGTCTTCTCGATCCGCCTCCGGCGAGGAATCCAGCCCCAACGTTGAGACCCTCGGTCGGGTAGCTCCACGCCAGTGCTCAGGGTGCGCTCGCCAGTATAGCCGGGTGAAGCTGGGAATGCCAGCCCGCGGCGGACGAAGCTTTGGCACGGGCCGTAGGATTTGCTGTTGGGTGCTTTGCGAATGCTGTATTATGGGTGTCGGAATAGGTGCGGCCAATGGAACCCGGCAGGTGGATAGCGGCACCGGGTAAACGATAATCCTCGACCCAGGGTGGACCCTCTGCTCAAAGCAGCTTTTGACTGGACGCCCAAGACCCCCATCTACTACGGGTGGCTGATCTTGGGCATCTGCTTTCTGGCCACCTTCGCCGCCACCGGTGTTTCACAGGTGGTTCTGGGGGGAATCCAGATCTTCATCACCGAGGACACGGGCTGGAAGAAGAGCACCATCTCGTTGGCCGTGACCGGCGGTACCTGGTGCTCCGGGCTGCTGTCCCCCTTTATCGGGCGGCTGGCTGACCGCTACGGTCCCCGCTGGCTGATGCCCGTTGGAGTCGTCATAGCGGCGTTGTCCCTCTTCTCGCTGGCCGGCGTCGACGCCCTGTGGCAGTTCTCCGCGGCATACGTCCTGGGCCGCGCTGTGAGCAACCCGGTGCTCATCGGCCTGGTGCCCCGCACGGTGGCCGTCAACTTCTTCCGCCGCCGGCGCAACATCGTCCTGGCCCTGGTCACGTCCTACCGCCCCATCGGCGGCGCCATCAACATCCAGTTGATCTCGTTTATCGCCATACGGTACGGTTGGCGGGCCGCTTATCGCTTCCTGGGCATTCTCTCGCTGGTGCTGGTGGTTCCCATTCTCCTGTTCATGCGGCGGCGGCCCGAGGACATTGGACTGCTGCCCGACGGGGCCAAGCCGGGCGTACCCGTGCTGGCCGGCCCGAGGGCCTTGCACCGGGCTGGTGGCGAGGCTCGGGGCCTTGCCGGTGATGCCGAATTCAGCTGGACCGCTCGCGAAGCGTTGCGCACCAGGGCTTTCTGGCTGGTCGTCATGACTGCGGTCGCCGGAACCATGGCCTCTGCCTCGGTGGGGTTCAGCCTGGTGCCCTATCTAGCCGAAGACGTGGGGATTTCCAAGGGAATGGCGGCCGGCGTATTGAGTTTGGGGACCATCCTGGCCATCACGAACCTGGCCTGGGGTTACCTGGCCGACGTCTTTACCCCTCGCCGTTGCTTGGTGGTGACGATGTTCGGCGCCGGAGCATCGGCGCTCTACCTGATCACGGTGGGATCACTTCCCGCGGCCCTGGTCTTTGCCCTGATGTTTGGGGTGTTTTCCAGCCCAGCGACGCCGTTGGAGAACATGATCTTGGCCCAATACTTTGGCCGGAACTCCTACGGAACCATCGTGGGCATCTATACTCCGTTCCAAACAGTGATGCTGGGTCTGGGGCCGTCCTTCGCCTCGGTGTTCAGAGAGGTAATGGGCGGCTACGAGGTCCTGTACGTGATCATGGCCGCCCTCTATTTCGTCGCTGGGGCGTTGGTCTTTCTGGTCAAGCCCCCCGCGTTGCCGGCCCGGGCGCTGGCTGATTCCACCGGCCAGGCCGAGTGAACCTCGGGGTTTCCCTGAGCCCTGAGGAGAAGCGGTGGCAGGCACGGCGTCCCGGCATGTCCTTCGGCGATAGGGTCCGGTTAGTCAGCTCATCTCGGTGCCGCCGGAGACGCTTATGGACAACCCGGTTAGGTAGTCCGCCTCGCTGGATGCCAGAAAGGCCGCCATCCTGGCGATGTCGTCTCCGACCGCTATCCTGCCGAGGGGTGCGGTCCCCGCCCGCTCCATAACCATGCTGACACGGTACTCTTCGGCCGACTCGCCCTCGGGCGCCAGGGCGGCCGCGATGACGTCCGTCCGCTCGGTATCCACCAGGCCCGGACAAATGGCGTTCACGTTGATGCGGTGGGGGCCCAGCTCCTGGGCCAGCGATTGGGTGAAGCCGATGAGGGCGAACTTGGAGGCGCAGTAGGCGGCGAAGCGGGCCCGGCCCCGTTTGCCCGCGTTGGACGAGATAACGATGATCTTGCCGCCGCCTCCCCGCTGGATCATGTGGCGGGCCACCGCCTTGGAGCACAGGTAGGTGCCCCGGACATTGACCCGCATCACCTCGTCGAAAGCGTCGTCCTCCAGGTCGACCACCGGCACCCGGTCCCGGAGCGGAGGCGCCCCCGCGTTGTTCACCAGGATGTCGATGTGGCCGAACCGGTCCAGCGTGCGGCTAACCATGTCGGCCACCTGAGTCGAGTCGGAGACATCGGAAATCAGACCCAGAGCCTGCCGTCCCAGGGCCTCGATCTCGCCCTCGACGTTGGGCAGGCCCTCCCACCCGTCGCGGCGGTCTTCGGGGCGAATGGTGTCCGGTCCCCGCTGAATGTCGGTCACCACAACGTCGGCCCCTTCCTGGGCCAGCCGGAGGGCAATGGCCCGGCCGATTCCGTGCCGTCCCCCGGCGCCGGTTACAATCGCTACCTTGCCGCTCAGATCGTACATAATTTTCCCTACCTCTGTACCGTGGCGTTTCCTCATCGCGTTCGCTTTCCCCGGCTATCCACCCGACAGGGCCAGGGGCTGCCCCTTACAGTGCCGGTGGTGGCGGGCCGTAGTGCCCGTCATAGCTCATAACTGGAAGGAACGAGTTCCTCGGCTCCCGAGGCTTGCGCCGTTGCGACGCCGCCGAGTGCAGTTTAGCGGACCGTGGGGGAGCGCGCCAGTGAGGGGCCGGACGTTGCCGGGCCGTGGCCTAGCTTGGCGTCTGCTCCGCTGATTCATCGTAGGGGGAGAGGGAAGGGCGCCGCCGCCAGACTGCACCCTTGCTGGGGGAGAACAGCAGGGCCAGCAGGAACAGGCCGGTGGCCACAACAACGATGCTGGGCCCGGAGGGAAGGTCCACGTGGAAGGACAGGTACAGGCCGAGGATAGTGGCCAGGACTCCGGCGACGACGCTGTAGGCGATGATGCCGGGGAGCCGGCGGGCCAGCAGCGTGGCAGTGGCCGGAGGCGTGACCAGGAGGGCCAGGACCAGGATGATGCCCACCGCCTTGAGTGAGGCCACCGTGGTGATGCCCACCAGCACCGGCAGCAGGTATTGCACGAAGCGCACCGGCACGCCCGAAGCCGCAGACATGGTGGCGTCGTAAGAGGTGAACAGCAGCTCTTTGTAGAAGGCCAGCACCACGAGCAGAACACCCCCGGCAATGCCGCCGATGAGGGCCACTTCGTTCCAGGAGACCCCCAGGACGTTGCCGAAGAGAAGGCCGAACAGGTCGGCCGTATAGTTGCTGACCCGGCTCATCAGGATGATGCCCACGGCGAACCCGCCGGCGA
>CAJWBT010000240.1 GCA_913020235.1 uncultured Chloroflexota bacterium | reverse complement strand
TCGATCTCGTCCAGCAGGATGGCGCAGTAGTTCTTCCGGCGCACCCCTTCGGTCAGCTGCCCGCCTTCATCGTAGCCAACGTATCCCGGGGGGGCTCCGATCAGCCGGGCCACCGTGTGCCGCTCCTGGAACTCGGACATGTCCAGGCGAATCATGTTGTCTTCGTTGCCGAACATGAACTCCGCCAGGGCGCGGACCAACTCGGTCTTGCCGACGCCCGTTGGGCCGAGGAACATGAACACGCCGATCGGCCGCCGTGGGTCTTTGAGCCCCGCCCGGGCCCGGCGGACCGACTTGGAGATATTGAGGATGGCCTCGTCCTGGCCGATGATCCGCTTGTGGATCTCCTCCTCCATGCGGAGGAGCCGATCCGTCTCTTCCTGGGCCAGCCTGGTCACCGGAATCCCGGTCCACATGCTGACCACCTCTGCGATGTCCTCTTCGGAGACCACCTGGCGCTCTTTGCTTCGGCCTTCTTGCCACTCTTGTTCCAGGGTGTCCAGATCGTCATTGGCGTGCAGTTCCCTGTCACGCAACTCCGCGGCGGCTTCGTACTGCTGGGACGCGATGGCCTCGTCCTTTTCCTTGCGCACCTGCTCCAGAGCCGCCATGGCATCCTTCAACGATGAAGGGGTGATGCTGCCACGCAGGCGGACCCGGGAGCCGGCCTCGTCTATCAGGTCGATAGCCTTGTCGGGCAAGAACCGGTCCGCGATGAAGCGGGACGCCAGGGACGCCGCGGACCTGATGGCCTCGTCGGTTATGTCAACCTGGTGGTGTTCCTCATACCGGCTTTTAACGCCCTGCAGTATCTGTACTGTCTCCTCCTGAGAGGGCTCGTCAACCCGGACCGGCTGCAGCCGGCGCTCCAGCGCCGGGTCTCTTTCGACATACTTACGGTAGTCGTCAAGAGTGGTGGCGCCGATGCACTGGAGTTCACCTCGAGCCAGGGAAGGCTTCAAAATGTTGGAAGCATCCACCGCGCCCTCGGCGGCACCGGCTCCCACTATGGTGTGTATCTCGTCGATGAACAGGACGCAGTTGCCTGAGCCTTTGATCTCCTCGATCACCTTCTTCAGGCGCTCTTCGAACTCGCCGCGGTACTTGGTACCCGCCACCAGGGCGCCCATATCCAGGGTGACCAGGCGTTTGCCCTGGAGGGTCTCGGGCACTTCACCCGTACCGATGCGTTGAGCCAAGGCTTCTACGATGGCGGTTTTGCCGACACCAGGCTCTCCGACCAGCACCGGGTTGTTCTTGGTCCTCCGGCTTAATATCTGGATGACCCGCTGGATCTCTTGTTCGCGGCCAATGACCGGGTCCAGCTTGTCGGCCCTCGCGGCCACCGTCAGGTCCACGCCCAACTGGTCCAGGGTTGGAGTGCGGGTGCTGCTGCGCGAGCCGGATGCGCCGCTGCTGGCGCTGTGACTCAAAATGCGGTGGGTCTCGGCCCGGACTTTGTCAAGGGTTACCCCGAGGCTTTCCAGGACGCCGGCAGCCACGCCTTCACCCTCTCGCAACAAGCCGATGAGCAGGTGTTCGGTGCCGATGTAGGTGTGGTTCATGCGGCGGGCTTCGTCGACGGCCAACTCGACCACTTTCTTAGCCCGTGGGGTCAGACCGATTTCACCCTGGGTCGGCTTTTCGCCGCGGCCGATGATGAACTCCACCGCGGATTGCACCTTGCTGAGGTCGACGGCCAAGCTGGACAGAACACGCGCCGCTACGCCTTCAGTTTCACGCACCAAGCCCAGGAGGATGTGTTCGGTTCCGATGTAGTTATGATTAAAACGCTGGGCCTCTTCCTGGGCCAGCGATAGGACTCGCCGCGCTCGTTCGGAGAATTTTTCGAATCTACTTCCCATATTGCCGCTCCTGGTAGGTGAAGGTGGGGCGTTTCGTCCGTCTGAGCGTCTCTATGCTAGGTTGAATCTCCAGGACAATTACATCTCCAGCCCCCGGGCCCGGGTGCCCCCACTCTCGTCTTCTCTTCCACCGCCCCGCACTGGGGTGTTAACTTGCCCGCGAAACCGCCTAGCTGTTTCCAATTATAGGCGACGCTTCAATCTATGTAAAGGCACTTTACGTGTGTTGAATACCGAAACCGTGACGACTCGGCCTCGTTCAGGGCTCGGTTTCTTCGCTGGCTAACGGCGTGGCACCGCAACCAGCGCAACCCGGTTCAATCGGGATTCGTAACGCTAAAGCGATGATTACCCAATGAGGTGTGGAGAGGTGTTGGTGATAATGCCTCCCGGCGGTGACCTATTTTCCCGCCCCGTTACCAAGGTAGTATCGTCGGCGCTGAGGCGTTTCACTGCCGTGTTCGGGATGGGAACGGGTGGGGCCGCCTCGCTAGAACCACCAGGAAGCATTTACCTAGTCAGTATGAACTATTATTCACAACCACGCAAGGGCCTGGGCGGCGGCGGATGTAACAATCTTGTATCATCCAGCGCAGGCCGAGGCCGATCGCCGGCTCTGTTGACTTTTAATCGCACTTCCTGCTAAATTCAAGCCTACATCATCGCCTTGGCCCGAGGTAAACAGGGATGGGAAGACGCCTTTTCAAAGAGCTGGAGCGGGCTTACGGCTTCGACGAGGTCGCGATCGTTCCCGGTCAGGTCACCATTAATCCAGACTTGACCTCCACCAAGATGACCATAGGGGACCGGGCTTTCGACATACCGGTGCTTGCTTCGGCAATGGATGGAGCCGTGTCCCCCCGGTTCGCCACCTTGATGAACGAGATGGGCGGGCTGGGAATACTGAACGCCGAGGGCCTGTACACCCGCTACGACGACCCCTACTCCGTACTCGAAGGGATCATCTCCGCGCCCCAGGTGGAGGTAACCCAGCACCTTCAGCAAGTCTACTCCGAGCCAATCCGGGAGAACTTGGTAGCGGAGCGGGTCCACGAGATCAAGAAATCCGGCTCGGTGTGCGCCGTCTCCTTCACTCCTCAAAACGCCAAGCGGATGTCCCCGGTGGCCGTGGAAGCGGGGGCAGACATCGTGGTGGTGCAGTCCACCGTGACCACGGCGAGACACATGTCCCGAAGCTACCGGGGCCTGATCTTCTCTGAGATGCTAAAGACCCTCAATGTGCCGATTGTTGTGGGCAACTGTGTGACCTATGAAGTGGCCTTGGAATTGATGGAAACGGGCATTGACGGGGTCCTGGTCGGAGTAGGACCCGGCGCCGCCTGCACTACCCGCGAAGTGGTGGGCGTCGGGGTCCCCCAGGTGACCGCCACCATGCAGTGCGCCACCGCCCGAGATGACCACTTCCGCCGCACCGGGCGCTACGTGAACGTCATTACCGATGGCGGGTTCCGCACCGGAGGGGACATCTGCAAGGCCATCGTCAGCGGAGCCGACGCAGTAATGTTGGGAACCCCCTTCGCCCAGGCCGAGGAAGCGCCGGGACGGGGACATAACTGGGGCATGGCCAACCCTCATCCCGAGCTGCCACGAGGCACCCGCATCAAAGTGGGCACCAAGGGCACCCTGCAGCAAATACTGTATGGCCCAACGTCCGCCACGGACGGCACCCAGAACTTCATCGGCGCGCTGCGGGTGGCGATGGGCATGTGCGGTGCCTATACCATTCGAGACATGCACCGGGCCGAAATGGTCGTCGCCCCGTCAATCAAGACCGAAGGCAAGTTCTTCCAACTGGGTTTGTAGCCCCTCCGTCAGCCGTCCCGGATCCAGCACCACCAAAAAAGGACTCACACAGGCCTTTCGGTCTTCCAAAGCCGTCACCCAACCCCCACTCATCCCTCTCCTTTTGGGAGAGGGACCGAGGGTGAGGGACCGCGCAGAGGCTCACCTTGCTAACGAATGCCCGCGCCACCCAGCCTAACCAACAACCCCCTCGGGACTCAGCAGGTGGGCTGGACAGATGATCTCGATTCCGCTATTTTAAAGATTGGCATGGCGTCACCCTCGACGAGGAGGTATCCTGAATGACAGCTGACATTCGCATGGTCCAAATCCTTGACCCGACCGCCGAGGACGTACCTGAAGAGCTGGGCCTCAGCCCGAAGCTCCCGAATCTGCAGGGGAAAGT
Source organism: uncultured Chloroflexota bacterium (assembly GCA_913020235.1). The sequence goes on along the minus strand of CAJWBT010000240.1, from coordinate 230 downwards.
GGTTGGCCTCCTGGAAAACCGCAAGTTCCATGCCGACTCGTTCTTGCAAGAACTCCAGGAAGTTCTGGTCCAGGACTACGGGGCGAGCAAGGTAGTGTATAACGCCAAATTCACTTTCAGCGCCGCTTGCGCGGACGAGACCCTCGACAGCATGTCCGCCGAGTGCGACGTGATTATCCACGGAATCGCGGATTGAGGGTCCTGCACGGCGTGGGGTCTCCACGACACCG
>CAJWBT010000239.1 GCA_913020235.1 uncultured Chloroflexota bacterium | reverse complement strand
CAGGGCCGTCGCAAGGTGTACATCATCGACGAGGCCCACATGCTCACCGACGCGGCCTCCAACGCCTTCCTGAAGACCCTGGAGGAGCCGCCGGGCCACGTCATCTTCATCCTGTGCACCACCCAGGCCCACAAGATCGTGTCCACCATCGTCTCCCGCTGCCAGCGATTCGACTTTCGGCGAATCCCTTCGGAGCTGGTCTGCCGCCGCCTGCAGGAGATCGTCGATGCCGAGGGGGTGGTCGTGGAGCCCGAGGCCCTGCGCACGGTGGCCCGCTACGCCGCCGGCAGCCTGCGCGATGCTCAGAACCTCTTGGAGCAGCTGGTGGTGTCCAACAGCGACGGCGTGGCGCTACATCAAGTCGAGGACCTTTTAGGGTTGGGTCATGGTGAACGATGGCTGGAATTGGCCAGCTACCTGTTATTGGGCAACACCTCGGCCTCCTTGGGCGTCATCAATCAGGCAGCCTGGGACGGCACCGACCTGCGCCAGCTCCACCGGCAGGCTCTTGAGCTGTTAAGGGCAGTCATGCAGCTGCAATGGGGTTCCCGGGAATCGTTGGACCTTCCGGACCACATCGTCGCCCAACTGGGGGAGTTGGTCGGACAACTCCCACCGTGGCGAATTGTAAAGGCCCTCAAAACGTGGGGCCAGGTCAACATGCGCTATGATGCGCCGTCCACTCTACCCTTGGAGCTGGCGGCCGTGGAGATTTGTGAGGATCTGGCCGCACCAGCAACCGGCGCGGCGGAACAGGTCAACGCCTCCGCCCCCGTTGCTTCACGCCCTGCCGCAGCCAGACCGGCGCCCCCGAAGGCCCGGACCCCACAGGAAGAAACAGCCACCGCGCCATCGGACTCGCCGTCGGACTCGCCAGAACCCAAGCCGGTCACCCAACCCACGGCGGCTCCTCAGCCAACGACAGACCCACCCGTAGCGCCCCGCGCAACCCCGGTGGCCGAGAGTGGCAGCCTGGTGGACCGGTGGCTGGCCACGGTGAAGGTACTGGCCCAGCACAAAGGCAAGAAGTACAACCTGGGGGCTTTGCTGAGGGACTGCAAGCCCGAGGCCGTCTCCATTGAAGGGGATACCCTGATCCTAATCTTTGCTCACCGGAACCACATGGAGCGGATGCAGGAAGAGATTGACGACCCCAAGGGACGGCGTCTGGTAGCCGAAGCGGTGGAACAGTTTTTCGACCGGCCGTATGAGGTTAAACTATCCCTATCGGAAGACGCCGGCGCCGGCGGCACCTCCCCCCGGTCGGCCCAAAATAGCCCCCTGGTGCGCGCCGCCATGGGAATGGGCGCCAAAATAGTTGAGGAGGTTGAGGAATGAACCGCAACATGATGCGCCAGGCGCAAAAACAGCTCGCCCAGATCCAAAAGATCCAGGAGGAGCTGGAAACCCTAACCGTGGAGGGTAGCGCCGGGGGCGGTGTGGTCAAGGTGACCATGTCCGGCAAGCAGGTGGTGGAGTCGGTGGCCATCGACCCCGAAGCCGTGGAGGACGTGGACCTGCTTCAGGACATGATTGCGGCGGCGGTCAACGACGCCTTCGCCCAGACTCAGAAGATGGCGGCCGATAAGATGGGCGCCATTACCGGCGGCCTGAAAATCCCCGGTTTGTCTTGACGCCCTTGATCTCCCGGAGCCGGTCACTTTCATGACCTTGGCAATATTTGGTAAGCAACCCGGCCGCAAGCCACCTCATGAAGCGGTGCGGGCGGCTCTCTCGCCACAGTACCTTGATGCTGTCGGGGCTATTCGTGAACGGCGGGAACGTGAATGGAAGAAGTAGTGGTGGGCTCCAGCGTTTTGGTGACCTATCTTCTAACGGACGACCGTCCTTATCAGAAATCGGTTAGTCGTTTTGATGGGCTGGACTTACCCTTGAGATCATCTTACGACGAGATATTGGATCGCTTCAAACAGGCCTCAGCGTGAGCAGCGACCAGATCCCATCGGCGGCGCCCTCTTTGGCCCGGCTGATCCAGGAGCTGAATAAGCTCCCCGGTGTCGGCCCCAAGAGCGCCCAGCGCCTGGCCTATTACATCATCCGCCTGCCCGAAGAAGAGGCCTATGCGCTGGCCGACGCCGTCAGCGCGGTAAAGCAAAACATCGTCTACTGCCAGGATTGCCAGAACCTGACCGACGGTTCTCCCTGCTCTATCTGCGCCGACCCCCGGCGGAACCAAACCCAGATATGCGTGGTCGAGGACCCATTGGACATCTTGGCCCTGGAACGCACCCGTTGCTACCGGGGGCTCTACCACGTGCTCCACGGAGCCATCTCGCCGATAAACGGCGTCGGGCCAGACCAGCTCAAGCTGAAAGAGCTGCTCACCCGACTCACCGGAGACGAGGTCACCGAGCTGGTCATCGCCACCAACCCAACCCTGGAGGGGGAAGCAACGGCGATGTATATCCGCCGTCACCTGGCTCAAACCAAAGTCAAGGTTACTCACCTGGCCCGAGGATTGCCCGTGGGCGGCTCCCTGGAGTACACCGATGACCTAACACTGAGCCGGGCCTTCCAGGGCCGCCAGGAGCTGTAGAGTGGCCCCTCCCCGCACGTACCGCTGCGAAGCCGTGACCCTCAAGAAGACCCCCCTGGGGGAAGCCGACTTGATGGTGACCCTCTACACCAGGGAGTGGGGCAAGCTGCGGGTGATGGCCAAGGGCGCCCGCCGGTCCACCAGCAAGCTTGTCGGCCACCTTGAGCCGTTAACCCGGGTCAAGCTCTCCCTGGCCCAGGGGCGAAGCATGGACCTCATCACCCAGGCCCAGATGATGGGTAGTTTTGACCGCCTAAAGAACGACCTGGCGGCAATTACCAAAGGGCTCTACGTGGCGGAACTGCTGGATGGCTTTGGCGCCGAAGCCATCCCCAACCAACCCCTTTACCATTTGGCCATCGAAACCATGGAGTCCATCGGCCAAAACCCTGAGTCCGAATGGCCCTTGCGCTTCTTCGAGCTTCAGCTGCTCCGGGTCTCCGGGTTGTTGCCCGAGCTGTACCAGTGCGTAGAGTGCCGCCAACCCCTCAGCGCCGGCCAGCACCGCTTCAGCCCCGGTCTGGGCGGTACCCTGTGTCTGGCCTGTCACCCCGCGGGGGAAAACGTCCGCCCCCTGTCTCTAAGGGCTCTCAAGGTGCTGCGGCTGCTTCACCGTGGACCGCTGCCAGAAGTTATTCCATTGCAGGTAGCCGGTGACCTGGAGCAGGAGTTGAAGTCCCTGCTGACCACCACCGTCAGGTACTGGCTGGACCGGGAAATTCAGTCTAACTCGTTTCTAGAGCAGCTATACCAGGAGTCCAAGTCCGGGGTGTATACTTAGGACATCGACCGGAACCGCTGGAGATGCCCCCCGGTCTGATCGCAACGGGGAGCGGATCACCGCTCATAGATGCGCAAGAGGGAAATTCGTTGTTTAGCAAGATTCTGATAGCGAACCGGGGCGAGATCGCCTGCCGGATCGTTCGCACCTGCCGCAAATTGGGGATCAAGACGGTGGCGGTGTACTCCACCGTAGACCGCAACGCCCTCCACACTCGGCTGGCCGACGAGGCCTACTTTGTTGGCGAGGCGCCTCCCCACGACAGCTACTTGAACCTCGAAAGAATCATCAGTGTAGCCCGCGAAAGCGGCGCCGAGGCCGTGCATCCCGGCTACGGTTTCCTCTCAGAGAAACCTTCCTTCGCCCGCCTTTGCCAGGAGGCCGGCATTCGGTTCATTGGTCCAAAGCCGGAAGTAATGGAGAAAATGGGCGATAAGCTGCTGGCCCGCAAGCTGGCGAAGAAGGCGGGCTTGCCCGTGCTGCCCGGCACCGACAAGGCCATTGACAACGACAAAGCCGTCGGCCGGGCGTGGAAGCTGGGATTTCCGTTGATGGTCAAGGCCGCCGAGGGTGGCGGCGGCATCGGCATCCACATTGTCGAGTCCACCGACGAGCTGATTCCCCTGATCGAGCGCACTCGCCAGGTGGCTGAACACGCCTTCGGCAGCCCTAGGCTCTACTTCGAGCGCTACCTGAAGGACGCCTCTCACATCGAGGTACAGCTGATTGGCGATGAACAGGGGAATCTGATCCACCTCTACGAGCGTGACTGCTCCGTCCAGCGCCGCAACCAGAAGCTGATCGAGGAGACCCACGCCACCAAGCTGACGCCCAAGCTTCGACGCCGGGTCTGCAAGCTGGCCTTGAAGCTGGGGAAACGAATCGGTTACACCAACGCCGGCACCGTGGAATTCCTGATAGCCCCGGACGGCGAGGTCTACTTCCTGGAGATGAACACCCGGCTCCAGG
>CAJWBT010000238.1 GCA_913020235.1 uncultured Chloroflexota bacterium | reverse complement strand
CTTCGCCTGGAACCTCTGAGTACTCAGTCAACTTGAAACTGATCGTTGTCGTTCTGAGCGAAGCGAAGAATCTCGCTGTTACGCTGAGATTCCTCGTCGCTCCGCTCCTCGGAATGACATTCTGCTAAAGCCAAATTGACTCAGTACAAGCTCGTCTACTCTGCGCCTCCGCGGTGAAACAAAACTCGGGAGGTGGGCCTAACGGCGAAGGAGGGGAATCACCCGGTCCAAGATCCGGTGGCTCACCTCGTACTTTGTCAGTAGCGGCAACTCCTCCACCCGCAGGTCCTTGCCGATCAGCGCCACTTTGTTGGTGTCGACGCCAAAACCGCTCTGAGGGTCGGTAATGTCGTTGGCCACGATCAGGTCGAGGCCTTTCTTCTTCACCTTCGCCGTGGCGTTTTCCACCAGATCCTGGCTCTCGGCGGCAAAGCCCACCTTCACGAAGTTGCCTTTCGCCGCCTCCAGAATGTCCACCGTTTTGGTCAGGGAAATGGTCAGATCGTTGCTGGTCTTCTTGATCTTTTGGGCCGCCTCGGTGGCGGGCCGGTAGTCGGCCACCGCGGCCGCCATGATCAGGGCGTCGGCGCGCTCCAGGTGCCCCAGCACGGCGTCGCACATCTCCAGGGCCGACTTGACCCGGTCTACCTGAACCAGGGGGGGATCAGGCAGGCCGGTCGGCGCCGCCACCAGGATCACTTTCGCACCCCGGTCACGGGCCGCCTCGGCCAGCGCGTAGCCCATCCTTCCGGAGGAGAGGTTGGTGATCACTCGCACCGGGTCGATAGCCTCCATGGTGCCGCCGGCGCTCACCACTACGGTGCGCCCGGCCAGGTCACCGTCCCGTCCCAGGGTGGCGGCGATATAGCCCATCAGCTCGGTGGTCTCCAAGAGCCGGCCCATTCCCACCAGCCCGGAGGACAACCGGCCCGGCGCGGGACCGGCGATGACCGCGCCCCGCTCGCGGAGCTTGGCCAGGTTTTCCTGAGTGGCCGGGTGGTCGTACATGTTGCCGTCCATGGCCGGGGCCACCAGGAGGGGAGCTTTCGCGGCCACCACGGTGGTGGTCAGCGGATCGTCGGCCAACCCCAATGCCAGCTTGGCGATGCAATGCACCGTGGCCGGGGCGATGGCGATGATGTCGGCGCGCTGGGCCAGGGCGACGTGCTCATTGCCGTACTCCGAGCTGGCCTCGAAACCATCGGTCACCACCTCCCGGTGGGTGATGGCGCGGAAGGCCAGTGGTGTGACGAACCGGGTGGCCCCGTAGCTCATCACCACATCCACCAGGGCCCCGGCCTGGACCAGCTTGCTGGCCAGGTCCACGGCCTTGTAGCAGGCGATGCTCCCGGTAACCCCGAGGACGATATGCTTGTCAGCTAGTGCTGCGGCCACGTATCTCTTCCAGGGCTCTGGGGCGATGCTGGTTCATCTCGTAGATGAGCCGCAGCCCAATGAGCGTGAGGTCAAGGTTTACAGCGTCGAAGATATCCGTTTCCTTGGATATGATCCCGGCAAGGCCTCCGGTGCCGATCACATGGGCGTCCTGCCCAAGCTCTTCCTTGAACCGCCCAACGATACCGTCGACCAGCCCGGCGTAGCCGAACACCAGCCCCGACTGAAGCGCGGCGGAGGTGTTCTGGCCGACTGCCGACTTGGGAGCCACCAGCTCCACGCGGCGAAGCTGAGAGGTGTTCAGGAACAGGGCTTCGGCGGCAACGCTGATGCCCGGAGCGATGGCGCCGCCGAGGTACACGCCGTCCCGGGAGATGGCGTCGAACACGGTGGCGGTGCCGAAGTCCACGACGATCAGCGGCGTTCCGTATAGTTCGATGGCCGCCACCGCGTCAACAATCCGGTCGGCCCCCACGTCCTTCGGGTTGTCGTACAAAATGCGCAGACCGGTGCGCACACCGGCAGAGACCGTCAAAGGCTTCACGCCGAAGTAGATTTCACAGACCTCGCCGAAGACCAGCGTGAGGGGAGGCGCCACGCTGCACAAGCAGACGGCGTCAATTTGGGATGGGTCGACCCCGTTGACGCGCAGAAGGCTGGTGAGGAGCAACCCATATTCGTCGGCCAGTCGCCTGGTCTCGGTGGCTACCCGCAGAGTGGTCGCCAGGCGGTTCCCGTCGAACACGCCCATGGTGACCATGGTGTTGCCGATGTCGATGGTGAGCAACATGAGATCAATGATACCCTTCCGAGCCCAATTATACGGTACGCTTGTGACCGGAGCAACGTGAGGTCAGAGCCACCCACGGGCAGAAGGCCGGCCGAAGGTCCTGGGGCAGGCGAGAAGTCTCGGCCCAGCCTGGCGTCCCCTACCGGCAAAAGAGTAATATTGAGCTGATTTCAGGGACAGCCGAATCGAGAGACGCCGGCGCCGAAAGCGATCTTCGGCCCCAAGGTGCGCGGGCGTTAGGGGTGACATTATGTTAATTACCCGAGTCGATGTTGAAGTTTTGGATATTCCGGCGGAGCGCGAGTACCAGGCAACCGGCCATACGGTGAGTTCAAACTGGCACGTCCTGGCCCGCGTGTCCACCGCCGACGGCATTCAGGGAGTCGGTTTTCTCGTGTCTTTCAGGCCGACCATGCTGAAATCCATGGCCCAAGCGGCCGTAGAGCTGGGCCAGTTGCTGGTCGGGATGAACGTCATGGAAATCGAGGCGGCCCGCTCCCGCATGGAACGGGCCGGCGCTTGGGCCGGGCCGGGCGGCTTGTTGAACATGGCCGTGTCAATCCTGGACATCGCCCTCTGGGACGCCGCGGGCAAGTCGGTGGAGCAGCCCCTGTATCGCCTCCTGGGAGGCTACCGGGACCGGGTCCGGGCTTACGCCAGCGACAACCTGTGGTACAACCTACCCCTGGATGACCTGGCCCGGTCAGCCCAGGCCCACGTGGCCGAGGGCTACAACATGCTCAAGGTCAGGGTGGGCAACGAGGACCACCCCGCCAAGGAGGTGGCCCGGGTGCGGGCCGCCGCCGAGGCCGCCGGCCCGGACGTCCAGATCATGGTGGACGCCACCGAAAGCTGGAACGAGGCCCAGGCAGTGGTCACCGGCCGGGCCTTGCAAGAAGCGGGAATCGTGTGGCTGGAGGACCCGGTCTCCCACGGGAACCTGGCCGGGCTGGCCCACCTGGCCCACGTGCTGGACGTGCCCATAGCGGCGGGGGAGCACCTGTTCGGCGTGGACGCTTTCCAGAAGACTTTCGAGGCCCGGGCCGTGGACATCGCCATCATCGACCTGGCCCGGGTGGGCGGCATCACCCCGTGGGTGAAAGCAGCCAACTTGGCCGAGGCCAGAGGGATTCCAGTGGCCGGACACGTCATTCCGGAGGTCCACGTCCACCTGCTGGCGGCGGTGCCCAACGGGCACCTGGTGGAGTACCTGCCCAGGTCCGGCCCCATCCTCAAGAGCCAGTTGAGACTGGAGGACGGGCACCTGGTCGCTCCTCAGGCGCCGGGCCTGGGCATAGAACTGGACGAAGCGGCGTGCGAGAAGTATCGGGTCACTTATTGACCGCGATCGGGTGAATCCCCGTACCTCCTCCCTTACGAAGGGGGGGCAGAGGGGGGTTAACCCAGACCTCGCGGCTTCTTCTAACATGCACGGTTTTGTGCGGAGCCCTATGCCGAATCATCTCCGAGATGACGGCGGCTCGTCCCACCAGCCCAGGCCCAAATAGACGGCCGGCGCCCCTTTCTCGAAACGCCGGCCGTTTTTGCCACAGCTTGAGGGTTTGCGGTTGCTCTACAGGTTGAGCTGCGGGTCCAGGAAATTGTTGTCCTTCTCGTAGATCTGAAGCCGGCTCCGCTGGGTGTCACAAACGATGAGGCGGTTCTTGTCCCGGTCAAAGACCACATTCGTGGGGATCCGGAAGGAACGCTGCTGCTGTTCCAGGTCATCGACCCGCCTCCGGGCCTTCGCCACATCCGGGTTGGCGTCGATAGAGAGCTGTCCCCACGGCGACACGTCGACAGCGTCTCCTGTCAGGTAAGCGAGGAGCTTGCCCGTGGAGTCGTAGATGACCACCCGCTCGTGCTCTGAGTCGGCCACGTACACGTCTCCGTCTCCGTCGACCGCCACCCCGGAGGGATGGCTGAGGGAGCCAGGGCCGGTGCCGCCATGGCCGAAGGTGTGCAGGTAGGCGCCGTCGGAGCTGAACTTCTGCACCCGGTCGTTGAGCCAGTCAGCGACGTACAGGTTGCCGTCCTTGTCGGTGGTGATGCCCCAGGGCATGTCCGTCTCGCCTTCGCCGCTGCCCTTCTTGCCGAATCCGCTGATGTACTTGCCGTCCTTGGTGAATT
>CAJWBT010000237.1 GCA_913020235.1 uncultured Chloroflexota bacterium | reverse complement strand
CGCAGCATCATGGGCGTCTCCATGGAGCTGCCCGGCGGCCGGAACGTCCTCTTCGAGGGCGCCAACCGCAACAAGCGCTCCATCACCCTGAACCTGAAGTCGCCCGAAGGCAACCGGATCTTCCGCGAGCTGGTGGGCCGGGCCGACGTGCTGGTTACCAACTACCGCCGCGGCGTCCGCCAACGCTTGAGCCTGGACTACGACGATCTGTCCCCAGACAACCCCCGCTTGATCTACGGGGTAGCCAGCGGCTACGGAGAGCAAGGTTTCGCCGGGGACGAACGCTCCTACGACAACACGGCCTTCGCCTGGTCGGGCATGATGCACCTGATCGGAGAGGATGAAAGCCCTCCTCTGTACATGACCCCGGGCGCCGCCGACCAGTTGGGGGCCACCATGCTGGCCAAGGGCATTCTGGGGGCCCTCTACTGGCGGGAGCGCACCGGGCAAGGTCAGCGGGTGGAGGCGTCGCTGCTTGGCGCGCTGGTCCACTTCCTCGCTTTGCCGCTAAATAACTACCTGATGGGTGGCCGCGTGCCGAAGCGGCCGACCCGCGACAAGATCTTCAACCCGCTGGTGGGCTGGTACCGATGCTCCGACGACCGGTGGCTGATGTTCTCGCTCAACCAGCCGCAGCAGTCCTGGCACGACTTCTGCGAGGCGATGGACCTGGGGGAAGAAGTGGAAAACGACCCTAAATTCAACTCTACCCGGGTCCGAGCCGAAAACTGCGAGGAGCTGATATGCATCATCGACCGGATGGCCGCCACCCGGCCCCGCGACGAGTGGCTATCCAGGTGCCGGGCCAGGGACCTGATCTGCGCCCCGGTCAACAGCGTCGCGGACGTAGCGGATGACGCGCAGCTCGCCGCCAACGGTTACGTTTTCGACCTCGACCATGAGGTGCTTGGCATGACCAAGACCATCGGCTTCCCCGTCACCTTCGGCCGGGTACAACCCGAAGTAAGGTCCGTGGCGCCCGAGCTGGGCCAGCACACCGAGGAGATCCTTCTAGAGCGCGGCTACTCCTGGGACGATTTAGAAGGCTTTCGGGATAAGGGGATAATTTAGAGCAATTAGCTGTCAGCAATCAGCGGTCAGCGGTCAGCCCCCACCCGTCCCGATGGCTGATGGCTGATAGCTGATAGCTGGGGGCTGACCGCTCTCAGCCATCGGAAACCTGGGAGGTCGAACGTGTCCGCTCCCTTCGCGGGAATAACCATCCTGGAACGCGCCAGCTTCATCGCCGGCCCCTACTGCGCCAAGCTGTTGGGTGACCTGGGCGCCACGGTGGTGAAGGTCGAACCTCCAGGTTTCGGTGACCCCGCGCGTAGCTTCGGCCCCTTTCCAGGTGACCTCCCGGACCGGGACCAGAGCGGCCTTTTCCTGTACCTGGCCACCAACAAGCGGAGCATCACCCTGGACCCGGCCTTGCCCACCGGACGAGACCTGTTCAACCGGCTGATCTCCAAAGCCGACGTGCTGGTGGAGGACGCCTGCCCCGGCACGGCGGAACCGCTGGGCCTGGACTACGCCAGCCTCAAGGAGATCAACCCCCGGCTGGTCTACGTCTCTATCACTCCATACGGCCAGGACGGGCCCAGGTCCCGGTGGAAAGCGCACCACATCAACACCTTCCATGTCGCCGGCGAGGGCTACACGATGCCGGGGGGCATCGGCTACTCCATGTTTCCCGACCGGGCCCCCATCACCGCCGGGGCACACGTCGGGGAGTACGACGCGGGGCTGACGGCTGCTTCAGCCACGGTGGCCGCCCTCTTCGCCAGGGAGGTCTGGGGCCTGGGACAGCACGTGGACGTGTCCAAGCAAGAGGCCACGATGTCCGTGAACCGCCTCACCCTGGCCCTGTACCACGGCATTGGGCAACTGAACAACCGCTCGCGCAACTACGAGTACGGCGGCATCTACGCCTGTAAAGATGGTTATGTCAACGTCTACCCCAGAGAGGACCACCAGTGGCGGGCGTTGGTGGAAGTGATGAGCAGGCCGGAGCTGGCAGATCAAGAAAGGTTCCGCACCAGGGCGGCCCGCATCGAGCACGGCGAAGAGGCCAACCAGGTTATCCGGGAGTGGACCGCCACCCGGAGCAAGAGCGAGATATACCACGAACTCGCATCCAATGGCTGCCCCGCTTCACCTTTCTCCACGTCGGAGGACCTGTTCAAATCGCCCCAGCTTGCGGCCAGGGGGTTCTTCACCGACGTGGAACACCCGAAGGCGGGGACGCTCCGGTATCCTTCGCAGCCCTACCAGTTCTCATCCAGCCCCCGGCCGGCGGACCAACCGGCGCCCCTGCTGGGCCAGCACAACGAGGAGATCCTCTGCGGTGAGCTGGGGTTGAGCCTTGAAGAACTCACCGGCCTGCGCCGAGGAGGGGTGATCTAGTGGGCGCCCGCGCAAATGGGACCAGAGCGGCCCTCGAAGGGGTTCGGATAGTGGATTTTTCCAGCCTCTTGGCCGGCCCCATCTCCCCCCTGTTCCTTGGAATGCTGGGGGCGGAGGTCATAAAGGTCGAGAGCAGGGTAAGGCTCGAAGGCATGCGCCGTCCGCCCTACGCCTACGACGACCCGGAAAGCTCCCCCGTGTACAACAGCCTCAACCTGAACAAGCTCTGCGTTCAGCTAAATCTCAAGGAGCCAGTGGCCCTGGAGTTGGCCCACCGCCTGGTGTCGGTAAGCGACGCGGTGGTGGAAAACATGCGGCCCGGAGTCATGGATAGAATGGGGCTGGGATACGATCAGCTGCGCCAGGTGAACCCGAGCATCGTCATGGTTTCCGGGTCGAGCGCAGGCCGCGCCGGCCCCGAGAGTTCCTATCCCGGCTACGCCAACGTTTTCAACTCCCTCAGCGGCCTGGGGCACCTGACCGGGTACCCGGACGCACCACCTTCGGAGCTGCGGGACAGCATCGACTCCCGGGTCGGGGCCACTTCGGCCTTCGCCGTGCTGACCGGCTTGTTCCACCAACGGCGCACGGGCGAGGGAGGGTTCATCGACCTCTCTGCCAATGAGGCCCTGACCATGTTCGGCGGCGAGGCGCTGATGGAGTATGCGATGAACGGCCGGGTCCAGCATCGCCGGGGCAACCGCGAGCCCGGAATGGCGCCCCACGGCTGCTACCGGTCCAAAGGAGACGACGCCTGGCTGACTATCGCCGTTGAGAACGACACCGAGTGGCAGGCCCTGTGCCGCGCCGCCGGGCGGGAGGACTGGGCATCGGACCCTCGCTTTGCCGACCGGCTTCTTCGCTGCAGGAACCAGGAGGCTCTGGACGAGTTGGTGCAGGAATGGACGAGAAAGCACACCCCGGAGGAGGCCGCTCGGATCCTCCAGTCCGCAGGGGTGGCCGCCGCTCCCTCAATGAGCAGCCGGGACCTGGCGGAGGACCCTCATTTGGCGGCCCGGGGACTCTGGCAGGAGATTGAACACCCGGTCCTGGGCGCCCAAATAGTCCAGGGCGCGCCCTGGAAGCTCAGCGAAACGCCTCCCACGATCCGCTCGGCCGGACCGCTGATAGGCCAGCATAACCACCACGTATTCGTGGAGTTGCTAGGACTGTCGCCCGAGGATGTTGGCCGGTGGCAAGAGGATGGGGTCATAAACTGAAACCTGCTTCCGAAGGAGGAGGGACGATGCGGCTGGAAGGAAAGGTGGCGATAATCACCGGCGGGGCCCACGGCATGGGCGCCGAGGAAGCCAGGTTGTTCGCCCGTGAAGGGGCCAAGGTCGCCATTGCCGACCTCCGGGAGGAGGACGGTCGAAAGGTGGAGGCCGAGATCTCCGAGGCCGGCGGCCAGGCGATGTTCGTCTCGCTGGACGTGACCAGGGAGGACCAGTGGGAGCGGGCGGTCGCCCAGGTGGTGGCCCAGTTCGGCAAGCTGGACATCCTGGTCAACAACGCCGGCATCAGCGGCAGCGGCGTAACCGACTTCGGCAGCACCGAGGCCTGGGACATGCTGATGGACGTAAACGCCAAGGGCGTTTTCTTGGGCATGAAGCATGCCATCCCGGAGATGCAAAAGATCGGCGGCGGCGCCATTGTGAACATCTCGTCCATGTCCGGGTTCGTCGGCCAGACCTACGTGCACCCCGGCTACAACGCGTCAAAGGGCGCGGTGCGGCTGGTGACCAAGGCGGCGGCTGTACAGCATGCCAAGAGCGGCATCCGGGTCAACTCGGTCCATCCGGGAAGCATGCCCGCCATGCTGACCTCGGGCGCCAGGGGCGATGGCGGCAGCCAGGAAGCCAGGTTGGCGGCGATACCCATGGGTCGGGAAGGCCGGCCCATCGAGGTCGCCAACGCGGTGCTGTTCATGGCCTCGGACGAGGC
>CAJWBT010000236.1 GCA_913020235.1 uncultured Chloroflexota bacterium | reverse complement strand
TGGTGGCGGAGCTGAAGCGGCACGTGACCACCAAGATCGGACCCATGGCCCGCCCCGACGACATTTTCTTCACCGCCGAGCTGCCCAAGACTCGCAGCGGCAAGATCATGCGTCGCCTGCTGCGGGACGTGGCCGAGGGGAGAGCCCTGGGCGACACCACCACCCTGGCCGATCCGGCGGTGGTGGAGTCACTCAAGGCGCAATACGGGGAGGAAGAGTAGGAGAGGCAGCTGACCGGCCGAATTGAATCGAGTGTCGCACCATTGAAGTTGGTCAGGCCTTGACCCACCGCCATAGATGCTTCGTCTCCTCATTGGGTGAACTCTTCGGCAAGACAAGCACCCTATCAGCGAATAACCGGCCGCTCATGCCGGTTGTTGTGGCCGGCAAAGCCCTAAAGTGACGATTGTCGCAATCTTGCCGCGTCTTGTGGACTATCGAGGGCCGCGACCGCCGTCACCTCCGACCCGGAGATAGTGGACTGAACTCCAGTCCGCACAGTAAAATACAGGGTACGGCGCGAGCGATGTGGGGCTGCATCACATGCCACCTGGGAGGATTAAATGGCAAGCTACACCAAAAGCGAGGCACAAGATTGGGCCTGGGACACCCTAAAGGCCCAGTGGACCACGCTAGTCACCCCTTTCACCCCGGATAACGCCATCGACGAGGACGGGCTGAGGCACAACATTCGACACATCCGAAGGCTGGGCACCAGGGGCGCGGGATGCGCCTGGGGAATGGGCGAGTTTTGGAGCCTTACCCATGATGAGCGTGTCCGTGTCATGGACATCCTGGCCGACGAGGCCAAAGGACAATGGCCTATCGGCGCCCACGTGACCCATACCTCCGCTCCGGAGATGCTGGCACTGGCCGGCCACGCCGAGGCCGTGGGCTTCGACCTGCTTATTGTGGCGCCGCCCTACATTGTGACCAAGACCGAAGAGCAGGTCATCGACTATGTGCAGCTGCTGGCCGATAACACTTCGCTGGCGATCATGTTCTACAACTCGCCCCAGTTCGGCATCGTGCTCAGCCCTCAAGCGCTGAAACGAGTGTGTCAGATACCCAACGTCGTCGGAGTGAAAGAAGCCAGTTTCAATCAGCAACTTTCCATCGAGGCCCATTTGACCCTGGGCAAAGAGTCGATAATCAGCACTCCCGACGAGTGGATTTTCTGGAAGGCCAAGGAACTGGGGTTCCAACAGCAAGTGATGTTCGCCAATACGTCCGACTGGCGCTTCGACACACCGGAGTGCAACCACTATGTCCAGTTCATCGAACGGGCCACCCAGGGGAACCTGGACGAGCAGTTCTACGAGACCCACTTGCGGCGTATCAAAGAGCTGTCCGACGCCTGGTGGACCCGGACCGTGACCAAGTTCAATGGGGCGTTGCCGGTCTCCGTGGTGAAGTACTGGGGCGAGCTGATGGGAATGGCCGGCGGTCATGCCAGACCACCCTTGGCCGACCTTGCGCCCGAGGAGAAGGCTTCCCTGGCCCGGGAGCTGGAGCCGTTGAAGCCCCAACCTCCGGTAGCCGCAGCCCCAGTCAACAACCGGGTGTCTTGGCTCACCGGCAACAACAGCTTCTTCGCCGGGATGCTCTTGATGGTCAGCGTCCAGAACGTCGAGGAAGCCTTGGAAGCGGAACGGGGCGGCGCCGACGTGGTCGATGTAAAGAACCTGCAAGAAGCCCTGGTGGGATCCGGCCACCCCCTGGTAGTACAGCAGGTACGCGCCCAGATCCCAGTCGAGAAGCACGTGAGCGTCACCCTGGGAGTGGTGCCCGGCCAGCCGGGCACGGTGGCCATGGCCGCCTATGCGGCCGCGGTGCTGGACGCCACCTCGGTCAAGGTCGGTTTTTGCAAGACGGACTACGCCACCGCGGTGGAAACCCTGCGGCAGTCACGACGGGCGATGGAAGGCTTCAACACCAAATTGATTGGCTCCCTGTTCGCCGACAATACCCTCTACGACGGGCTGGACCCGTACCTGATGGTCCAGTTGGCCAAAGAAGGCGAGTGCGACGGGTTCTTGATCGACACCCTGACCAAGGACGGGCGGAACCTGTTTGACTTCATTCCGGAAGCAGATTTGCGTGAGATGGTCCTCCAGGGCAAACAGTTGGGGCTGAGCACTTCCCTATCGGGCCATCTCCGGATAGAAGACCTGGACGAGTTGGCGCGGATCAACCCGGATATTGTGGGCGTGCGCGGCGCCGTGTGCAGTAAAGGGGAGCGGGACCGGACCGTCGCCTGGGAAGCGGTCGCTGAATTCAGGCGGGAGCTGGAGCTGCGCAAGAGCGGAGACGTTAACGTCCATGCGGAGGCTTCGCCGTTGCCGGCCAACGGGAACGGGGCCAATGGAGCCAACGGGGGATGGGTGGTCATCGACGGCCGGGGAAAGAGTTGCGCCGGAGTAATCGCGGCGCTGACCCGGCAGATGGAGGCCGACCACGGCGCCTTCGTCGAAGCAATCCTGGCCGACGCCCTGAACATCTACGACGTTATCCTGTGGGCTGAAAAAGCGGGGCATCACCTGCTTACTCAGCGCAAGGACTCCGACGGCACGACCCGGGTACTGATCCAACCTAACGGCAAGCATTAGGTATTCCGCCAGATTTGTCTTAACGTCTGGCCCGCTGCGGAGGGTCACCGCGAGAACGGCCCCTGAGACCAAAAGATGAGGCCCCACTTCAGGTGGGGCCTCATCTTTTGGTCTCAGGGGCCGCCGGGAGCAGCAGGGCCTTTGTTGTCCGCCGTCTTCAGGGCCACGGCCTTCGTCTCATTTGTTATGCAGCGGGCTTGGACCCGCCCATGGGGAAACGGCCCAAATCAGGTCATGAACACGGGATCGGCGTCCCGGTTTATCCGGCCCTCCTGCTGGAACCCTGCTCGAAGAAATTTGGGCAACGCGAACATGCCTCGGTGACTTTCCCCGTCGTAGAAACTCAACTCTTTGGCTACCCGCTCTGCCAGCAAGCGGTCCACCTGCTCGTCGCTGGGTAAAACCATCGGCGCGTCGGACGCCAGCGTAAATCCCCACAGGGTCTGGAAAGCCGGAATGTGCACCTGGGCGGGAGTAATATGGCTAAAAACGTTGGCCAAAGTGTTGTGGATTGTAGTAAAACACTCCTGGTAGCTGAGCAATCCGGCGGGTCCGGACTGGGTCACCAGGATGCCGCCCGGATTCAGCTTGGCCTTGGCGATTCGGTAGTACTCCTCCGTGTAGAGGAGATACGCCGTCCCGCCTTCCAGAGGGTCGACCAGGTCCATGATCATCACGTCGAAGGTCTCGTCGCAGCTCGAGAGGTACTCCCTGGCATCCCGGTGGGCAAGCTTCACCCTCGGGTCGTTGAAGCTGCCCTGGTGGTGGTTCGGTAAGTAGCGGCGGCAGAGTTCTACCACTTCCCGGTCCATGTCCAGCATGGCCACCCGCTCCACGGATTTGTGGGCCAGTACCTCCCTGAGGGTGCCCCCTTCTCCCCCACCCCCTATGAAAACCGAACTGGGTCCCGGGTGCAGCAACATGGCCGGATGCACCAGGGCCTCGTGGTAGATGTGCTCGTCTCGCTCGGTGGACTGGGTTTTCCCGTCCAGAACCAGGCTGCGGCCGAAAATCTCCGACTCCAGCACCTCCACCTTCTGATAGGCGGTCTCGCCGGAATAGAGAACCTTCCGCACCCGAAGCATTATTGCAAGGTCCGCAAAAACCGTCTCAAGGAACCATTTTCCTGATATGTCCATACCTTTGCCGAGTCCCAGAAGCTAGCTGACCAATGCCTTCAGGGGCAACCCCCGTTGGACTTGAATAATTTCCGGGTCACGGGACTCCAGCCGACTAATTAGCATCTCAGCGGCTTCTTTGGGTTGGAATGACGCCCCACACGCAAAGATATCGGCCGCCGCGTAGCCATACTCAGGCCAGGTGTGGATAGATATGTGGGATTCAGCGATGGCCAGAATGCCGGTCACTCCCTGGGGGCTAAAACGGTGAAACGATTCACCTACGACCGTGGCTCCCACGTCGTGGGCTGTGTCTAGCAACGCCTCGCGTATGTAATCGAGGTCGTTGAGGAGCTGGGGGTTGCACTCCTTGAGTTCCAACAAGAGATGAAGTCCTAGTACATTCAATCACCTGCCCTCCTGCCATCAGTTTGCCGTCCAAGCAGCAACCAGTAATTCTAGGCCCATCGCCCAAACTTAGCAATACCTACGGCCTCCCGACTTCCGGCCGGCGGCCGTAATCTGGCTCCTCAACACGCCGGACTTAGGTTCAGCGGGGCCAGTTTCGCATCCGCGGCCGGCCGGTTTCATCGGCTTCGCCCGGCAAACGTAACTCCCATCCACC
>CAJWBT010000235.1 GCA_913020235.1 uncultured Chloroflexota bacterium | reverse complement strand
TGACACGGCTGCGACGGTGGCCGTAACGAAGTTCAAATGGAAGCCGGCCAGGTACATGAAGGCGTAGAGCCAGGAGACCACCATGCCGACCGGAATGATGGTCACCAGGGCGAAGGAGAACGAACGCATCCAGAGAACCAGAATCACGAAGCAGGCCACCACTGCCAAGGGCAGGGAGATACTCAAAGCGCGGGTAGTGGCTTGAAGCGTCGATTCCCGGGTAAAGGGGGAACCAGCCGCCCCGGCGAAGGACACGGTGGGCAGCTCCCGCAGGGGCGCCAGGTCCCTCTCCAGGGCCTCCCGGGCAACGCCCACCCTGGCCTGCTGCCGGGTACCTAGGATACCCAGGACGATGATGGTCCCCTGGTCCTGGTCCGTGGCGGGGTTATGGAAAAGGGTCTCCCGGACCTGGTCGGAGTCGTACACCAGAGTGTCCGCGTCCAGGGGAACCCCTGCCGCCACCATGTAATCGTAGGCGGCCCGCACCTGGGCCGGGGTGTCGGGAATCCGGTCTCCGTCGGCGTCGGTGATGGCCACCCCGGTACCGGCCAGCACCCTGGAGCTGGCGTATTCGTTGGTGGTGATGCGCGAGAGCAAGGTGAGGACCGTCCGGCGGTACAGCGACACCTCCCCTTCCTCGGTCCGCCCAACCGTCTCGTTGTCGCCCAACCGGTCCAGCAGGGCCTGGATTCCGGCCAGGGATTCTCGAGCCGTCAGGTCTCCCTCGATGTACAGCACCGCCGGCTCGCCGGACAGGGCCGGGGCGGTATGCTGGTCGAGCTTGTCGAGGCTGATTACGAAGTCCGAATTGGCGTCGAAGAACTCTTTGACGTCCATCTCCGGCTCAAGCTGGAACGCCAGGTAGGTGGCGGCCCCGGTCAGGATGGCGGCGGCGGGCAAGACGGCCCAACGACAGCGGGCGAACAGCACCACCAGGCCGCCCACCATGCCTCGGGCCGGTCGGCCAAAGCCGGTGCGGACCGGCGGTGGACCGCAGGGGATGGACGTGGCGACTCCAGACGGACCTGTGGTGCGCAGGCGGCGCTGGTCCAGCCGCATGATCACCAGGGGGAGGAACACTCCCATGATGACGTAGCTGGCGAGCACGGCGATGCCGGCCGCGATGCCAAAGCCGATCACGGTCTCTATGCCGGAGGTCGCGTTGGCCAGGAAGGCGACTCCGTCGGAGAGCATAGCCAGCGTCAGGGCCCCCAGCACGCCGGCGAACCCCGCCACAAGCGCCAGGGCAGGCTCGTGGGCGTGCCGGCGCTCTTCCCGGTACCGGGCCACGGCGTGAATGATGAAGTCCACCCCCAGGGAGATCATGGCGATGGGAACTATTAGGTCCAGCGTCAGGGAGGACTTGAGACCCAGCAGGTTCGAACCACCCTTCAACCAGACCAGGAGCATGACCAGCGCCAGGAAGGTGAGTCCCACGATCCGCAGTGAGCGCAGGGTGATTCCCACCACCGCCAACACCAGCACCACGGTGGCGGCTATGAAGGGAACCACGGTGCGGCCCTGCTCCTCGGACTCCAGGTTGATGTCGATCGCGATACCCCATAGCCGGAAGCTGGACTGGCCGCCCCGGAGTATCTCCTGGACCCGGCGGTTGAACCTCTCCTTGCCCAGGGTGACTTCGTCGCCGGCCAGGCTGATGGTGAGAGGACCGCCGCCCAGCTTTTGATTGTCCGAGGCCACGAAAGCCGACAGCGCTTCAGCCCGCCAATACTTGACTTCCCGGCCGTCGAACATCCGCCGCTCGAAGGAAGCATCCTTGGACAGAGAGTCGCGCATCGGCCGGCCGGTGGGGCTCTCCAGGATTCGATGGACGGCCTGCTTCACCTGGTCGTCGGTGGCCGTCTCCAAAGTGGCGCGGATCGCGGGGTCCAACCGAAGCACGCTCTGTACCGCGTCGGCAATGGTGAAGACGCCGAATATCCGGCGCTCGTTGTCGGCATCGTAGCCGTCGTAGAGAAGCCCGCCCAGCTCGGAACCGCGCAGCTCCTCCTCGTTCCGGTACAGCTCCCACAGGGGTTCCTGGCGCAGGATGTCCCGCTCCCGGTCCTCGACGATGATGCTGGTGACATGGATCCGGGGAGGGAAGAGGTCGTTCACCTTTTTCTGGAGGTCGAAAACCGGTCCGCCCGGTTCTTGGGACGCCTGTTCCTCGGGGGCCATCAGCACCAGGGGCACGGCCAGGAGGCCGGTAACCACCAAGACCGCGGCGATGAACCACCCCGAATGCCGCGTCAGAAGTTCCCCGATACGCCGACTTGCGCCTATTGGACCACCTCCCGGTTTCGCAGGTCCTTGACCTGCTCCTGGGTATAGCCCAGGCTCTGCAAAACCTCCTCGGTGTGCTGGCCGGTAACGGAACCGGCGTAGCGTACCCGGCCCGGCGTCTCGGACATGCGCATGGGGATACCCACCTGGGAAACCTTTCCCTCGGGGAGGCCCGGCGCCTCCACTTCCACCACCATGCCCCGATGGGCCACCTGGGGATCAGCTAAGGCTTCCTCCATGCTGTACACCTTGCCCACGCAAATGTTCTGGTCTCTCAAAAGGTCGAACCATTCATCCCGGGTACGGGTGCGAAATGTCTCTTTCAGGAAATCGCGGATCTCCTGCCGCCTCTGGCCCCGTGCGCGTTGTTCCGGGACAAGGTCCTCCCGCCCCAGGGTCCGGCAGAGGTTTTCCCAAAACCAGGGCTCGATGGCGGCAACGGACAAGTACCTTCCGTCACTGGTCTCGTAGACGTTGTAGTAGGGAGCTGCGCCGTTCAGCATGCTTCCTCCCCGCCGGGGCGCCTTACCCCAGGCGAAAAAGTTCGAAATGACGCCCTCCAGCATATATAGCACGCCTTCGGACATGGCGATGTCCAGGTACTGTCCCCCTCCCGTGCGCTCCCGGGCCATCAATGCCGCCAGGACCGCCACCGCCGAACTCCAGCCGCCCCCGGCGTAGTCCGCCACCAGATTGAGGGGAATTGCCGGCTCTTCCTCCTCGGAGTGACCGATCAAACCCAACGCTCCGGCCAGGGAGATGTAGTTGATGTCATGGCCCGCCAAACTCTTGTAGGGGCCATCCTGACCGTAGCCGGAGATGGAGCAATAGACGAGGCGAGGATTAAGCTCCCGGACCTTCTGATAACCCGCTCCCAGACGGTCCATTACTCCGGGACGGAACCCCTCCACCATGACGTCGGCATCCTGGACCAAGTGGTAGAACATTTCCAGGGCTTCCGGCTCTTTCAGGTTCAAGCCGATGCTCCGTTTGTTCCGCCGCAGGGCGTTGTGGGCGGCGTGGTTCCGCTCATCCTGGGAGTTCTCGATGCGGTTCACCACCCGCTCATACGCCACCCGGTCGCCCAGCATCGGCCGCTCCAGCATGAGCACGTCGGCGCCCAGGTCCCCCAGGATCATGGTGCAAAACATTCCGGGCGTGTTCCGGCAAAAGTCCAGGACTTTGATCCCTTCAAGAGCTAGCATTCGTTGACTCCTCCGTCAATCAATACGTCCCGGCGGTTTTGTTTGCATCAGGGTGGGATGTCATGGTAGCCTTTTGCCATGAATGTAGCGGTGCGGGTTGGTGGCGTGTTCGGCGCGCTCATCATATCTGCCGTATTCTTCTATGATGGCTCGATTGGCTTGGGGTTTCTGTTTCTTGGAGTCGCCGTATTGTTTTTCGTGCTTTCTTTAGTTTTTCGGACAAAAGGATAGCTGTACCTGTGGCCATGAGCGACACGCCCAAAAAAGCCCACATACCTACCACCGCACCGTCCATCTTTACAGGCCCCGTCTCCGCTGAAACATCCGCTTCCTAAACAACCCTCTCCCGGCAGGGTTCTTGAATGTGGCATCGTGTAGGTGCGCCACTTCTACCCAGTTGCGGAACCTGAACGGCAAGCCAGCTGCCTCCGCTGGGGTTCGCCCTTTGAGTCCATGGTGTGGCCTGATGTGGTTGTAATGCAACATGAAGCCATCCATGACGATCTCCGCCGTGTTCGGTGTCTCCATGCCCCGCATCACCTTGGTGCGCTCTCGCAGGGTTCCTTGTAGGCGCTCTGAAAGATTGTTGTGGAGCGGCGACCGCACACCCATTGTCTGAACGTGGCTGGTATCAGAGCCGAATACCCTTTCAATCCCGTCGATGTAGGCTTTGAGCCTATCGGTTCTTATCCGCTTGGGTGGTTTGGCTGCACGGGCTTTCGCCTTCTTGAAAAGGGTAACCGCATCCTTGATCGTGCGTTTCTTCGATAGGTGGGTTGCCAACAGAAACCGGCTCTTTGCGTCCATCACATTCCAGAGCCACATCTGATGGCCGTCTATCCGCACCATCATTTCATCGGCAACCCA
>CAJWBT010000234.1 GCA_913020235.1 uncultured Chloroflexota bacterium | reverse complement strand
CGCACCAGATTCCTCGTCGCTTCGCTCCTCGGAATGACGGTTTTTGGGCAAAGCCCCGCTTTACCAAAGGGGGATACAAGGGGGATTTTTTCACCATCGATTCCTTGATCGAATTTGGCTGTCAATGCACCGGTCAGTTGCTTCCGCTCTTGGGTGGGAAGGGGATGAAAGCCGCTCCCCTTTTGCTAAGATGGTATGCCCTCATCAATTCAGCCATCCTGGCCAATGCAGCTTCAAGCGTTAACATCGCGACACCCCTGGTTTCAGCTAGGTGCAAGCTCATGACACCAGTCTACCGAGGGCTTTGGTGCCAGGTCTGTGGCATACCTCCAAGAATACCCGTGAGCTTGGTCACAAAAAGCGGTTCACCACCGGTGACGCCACCACCCGCCGCCGGCCTCGAACGACCGGTCCTGGGAAGCTCAAGCCTGGGGCGAGGGCGGGCCAGCAAGGCCAGCCATGGAGTAGCGGCGCGCGCCAGAGGAATCGAACTTCCAATCCTTGCCGCCGGCGGACTATAATATCGACGAAATAGCCGGCCGGTGTGAAAACGCCGCTGAGAAAGTGGTGTAACTATTGAGCAGTTTTGCCGAAGCCTTGAAGTCTGGAACCTTCGCAGTCACCACCGAGATGGTCCCCCCCAAGGGCACGGACTTGGCTCCTCTGCTGGAAAAAGCCGAAATGCTCAAGGGACTGGTGGATGGATTCAACTTGACCGACTCGGCCAGTTCGCGCATGACCATGGCGCCGTTGGCGGTGGCCCACCTTCTGCTGGACCGGGGGGTTGAGCCGATTCTCCAGTTCACCTGCCGGGACCGCAACCGCATCGCCCTGCAGTCCGACCTGCTGAGCGCCCATGCGCTGGGCATCTCCGACGTTTTGTGCATGAGCGGCGACGACCCCACCGCGGGTGACCACCCTGACGCCAAACCCGTCTTCGACCTGGACGCCATCACATTGCTTCGGGCGATTTCCTCTTTGAACGCGGGGGAGGACATGACGGGCCACCGGCTCCGGGGTGCGCCGAGCTTCTTCGTGGGAGCGGTGGCAAACCCGGGCGCGGCCGACCTGGACAAGGAGCTTCGGCGCATGGAGGAGAAGATCGCGGCGGGCGCCGGTTTCTTTCAGACCCAGGGCGTCTACGACCCCCGCGCCTTCGAGACGTTCATGGGCGGCGCACGGCGGCTCGGCGTCCCGGTCCTGGCCGGGCATATCCTGCTGAAGTCCGCTGATATGGCGAGAAGGCTGAACGCCACGCTGCCGGGCTTCTTTGTCCCCGATGAGGTCATCCGCGACCTGGATGAGGCCGAGGGCCGACCCGAGAAGAGCGTGGAGGTCGCGGCACGGGTGATCGAACAGATAAAGCCGCTCTGCCAGGGGATTCACATCATGGCCATCGGCTGGGAATCGCGAATACCCGAGGTGCTTCGGGCCGCCGGGATCAAGACGGCGCCGGAGGGCTAGCTATCACGCGCCGGGGGCGGCCCGCGGCGCAGTGGCTTCCGGGCGTCGGGCATGCTGATCAACCGCTCCGTTCTTTCGACAACAGGGCTGGAAAATATTGATTTGCGGCGGCTAGGCCTGACTCTGAAAGGCAGCAGAAGAATCTGAGATGTTTCCTGTCCCCATGAATGTTTGGCCCAAATACTCTCAAGTAGGGTAGGCAACCAATGCCGCGGGGGCTACCCATATTGAGTCGGCGCGTGATCCTGGAGCCGGAGGTGGTATCACGATGGAATGGCGAGACGTAACGAATCCGAAAGCGGTTCGAAGAGCAATAGCTGAGTATGACAGGCTCGGACAACGTACTTTCCTAGGGAAATACAGCTTCAAGAGATCCACGATCTGGGTGATAGAGGAAGCTGGCCGGCATTACGATTCGAAGGCCATTCTTGGGGCAGCGCATCGCTACCAATTCCCACGCAAAGGGCCGTTGAGTCCAGGCCATTTCAAGAGTGGCCGGTTGACCGTCAAGAAGAAGCTTGAAGAACTGGGATTCACGGTAGTCGATAAGCGACAGGCCACCGGGCACCTCAATCACAGCGTGACGATGACAACAGCCTGGAAGGTGGCGGTTGTCGAAGCCCTGCACCGGCTGGCCTGGAATCAGCGGACCAGGCTATTCACCAGGCGACAGCTCATACAGCTAGAGTTGAACAACATTTTGCATGTGGTGCAATCAGTGGGTGCTACGCCCAACCAGACCCTGAGCAGAGTGCTGCAGGAGCTAAGAGACGAAAAGATGGTCCTGTTTCTTGGCAACGGCAAATACTTGCTAACTGAAACCCCTATTGACCTTGCGCGTGAAGATTTACCTGGCAATGCGCTCGAGAAGGCGTTCCTGGCCGATAAGGCCAGGATTGGTGACGTGCCTGCTGGGGATGTGGCAGGCCAGACCAGGGTGAGGAAGGGGCAGGCCAAGATTCGTGAGCTAACGCTTAAGAATTATCACGGGGAATGTGCCCTCTGCGATGTGAAAAACCGGGATTTGCTGGAAGCTGCTCATATCGCACGATGGAAGGAAAACCCGGGTGCACGAGGGAAACTGAGAAACGTCATTTGTATGTGTGTGCTGCATCATAGGCTGTTCGACAACGGTTACTTCGTGTTGCTAAATGATCTTGAGTTGGTTAAACACAAACCCGCGCGAAGCACGGCGATAAATGCGTTCTTGGACTCGTGGAATGAGTTTAAAAAGCCCATGTCCTACGAACCAGCAATCGAGTATCTCGACGAGCATCGTGAAAAGCGTGGGTACAGAAAGCGATGAAGACTTGGAAGACAATTTCCGTGGCAATCGATTCCTTTGCCAGTGTCCTGCCCGCCATTCAGCTTCGACCACCGTGGGTTTAACAGCTATCACGCGCCGCGGCGGCCCGCGGCGTCACGGCTCCCAAGTGCCGGGCCTACCCGCGCCCGCGTGCGCGGCACGGTGAAAGACACCCCTACCGGGCGCGGGCCGGGAGATAGCTCAACCGGAGTAGGTACCCCACTTTCTGGCCGCGTCGTACATGGCCATCATGTTCGCCGGGGGCACTTCTGACTGGATGTTGTGCACGGAAGTGAGCACGTAGCCGCCGCCGGGCGCCAGGTCGCCCAGGCGCTTTCTCACCTCGGCTTCCACGTCCTCCGGGGTTCCCATGGGCAGGACTCGGTGGGTGTCGATTGCGCCCCAGAAAGAGAGATGGTGCCCGAACTCCCGCTTGAGTACATCCGTGTCCATTTGCCGGGCAGAAACCTGGATGGGGTTCAGGGCGTCCACGCCTATATCGATGAGGTCCCCGATGATGGGGTAAATGGAGCCGTCGCTATGCATGAGCACCTTGGCCTTGGTCTTGCTCTTGATGGCCTCCACCAGCTTGCGGTGCCGGGGCTTCAAGAGCCGCCGGTACATCGCCGGCGAGACCAGGCACATGTCCTGCATTCCCATGTCGTCGGGGAATAGGGCCACGTCCACGTAATCGCCTATCTGCTCCAGGGCGGAGATCATCATGCCCGACGTCAGCTCGGCCATGTGGTCCAGCAGCGCCTCGGCGAAGGCGGTGTTGTCCGCCAGGTCGGTGAAGAATTCCGCGAAGCCGCGCAGCCGCGCACAGTCGGCGACGATGCCGTAGGGCAGGCTGAGGACCACCGCGTAGTCCGTCTCGTCGTGCAGGTACCGGGCCCTTTCCAGCATGCCCCTGATGCGTCCGGGGTCCCTGGGGTCGGGCCAGGGGAACCGCTCCACCGCGGCCACGGTCGCCTCCTCCTTCTGGAAGGGGGAATCGACAGCCAGGTAGTGGCCCCCCTCGGGCCTGGTCCACAGTATCCCGAACTCGTCATACAGGGAGTTCTCGTCCACCTTCCGCTCCGGGTTCTGGTCGGGGCCGCCGAACCACATGCCCCGCAAGTCGATGTCCAGGTATTCGAGTAAGGTCTCGCTGGGGGTGGCGATCTGGGAGCGCGGGCGCATCAGTGCCGTGCCGGGCTCCTCCTCAAGCCCCAGATGCTCCAGGAGCCTGGGGTAGGCATTGATGTTAATGGTGGTGACATAGGTCGAGCCGAGGTCCACGGGGACCCGGTCGGCCTCCTCGTGGTTCAGCGCTTTGACGACCCTCTCTCTATGGCTGAGCGTTGCCATGGCTGCCTCCCTGATTAACCTGTGGAAGCCGGTATTCCCAGGATGGCCTTGGCTGTGTCTACGGCCGAGGCTGACTCCGGGGCGTAACCGTCTGCGCCGATCTCGTCGGCGTAATCCTGACTCACGGGGGCGCCGCCGACCATCACCTTGACCGTGTGCCGGAGTTCGGCGGCCTCCAGGGCCGCCATGGTGGCTTGGAGCCTCGGCATGGTTGTGGTCAGCAGCGTGGACAAGCACACCAGGTCCGGG
>CAJWBT010000233.1 GCA_913020235.1 uncultured Chloroflexota bacterium | reverse complement strand
CCGGCGGCAAACGTCCTCGGCGTCGGCCACCAGCTTTTCCAGCTCGGCCTCCGACGTCTCCGGGGTGACGAACTTGTACATCTCCACCTTGTTGAATTGGTGGACGCGCTTGATGCCCCGGGTATCCCGGCCGGCGGCCGCCTTCTCCCGGCGGAAGCAGGGTGTGTGGGCCACATAATTGCGGGGCAGGGCGCCGGGGGGCAGGACCTCGTCCCGGTAGAGATTGGTGATGGGCACCTCGGCGGTGGGAATCAGCCAGAGGTCGTCTTCGTCGTCGTGGTAGAGGTTGTCGCCGAACTTGGGCAGGTTGCCGGACCCTTCCATAGTCTCCCGCTTGACTAGCAAGGGCAGCATCAGCTCTGTGTAGCCGTGCTCCCGGGTGTGCAGGTCCAGCATCCAGGAGATGAGGGCCCGTTCCAGGTTGGCCCCCGCGCCGAACATGGTGTAGAACCGGCTGCCGGAGAGCTTCACGCCCCGCTGGAAGTCGATGAGGCCCAGTTGTTCGCCCAACTCCCAGTGGGGAAGAGGGGTGAAGTCGAGGGAGCGAGGCTCTCCCCACGCGCGCACCATCACGTTTGCCGCCTCGTCGAGGCCGGGGGGCACGTCGGGCAGGGGAAGATTGGGCATGCCCATCAGAATGGTATTGGTTCGCTCTTCCAGGCCCCGGACGCTCTGCTCCAGCCGACTGATGCTCTCGCCCACCTGGCGCATCTCCAGGACGATCTCCGGCGCGGGCTCCTCTCCGGAGGCACGAGCCTGGCCCAGGCTGCGGCTGACCCGGTTGCGACGCCCCCGCAGCTCGTCGCCCTCGGCTATGCCCCGGCGCCTCTGGGCATCCAACTCCAATAGCTCGGCCAGGGGGTCGTCTTCACCCCGGGACTCCAACGCCCGCCGGACGTGGTCCGGGTCCTTGCGTATCAGATCGATTGATAGCATAAATCTGGTGCCAACTCTACCACACTGAACGCACCCCGGTTGATAGCCCGGCGGTTACTCCGTGGCTTCGGGGGAGGCCCCGTCCTCCTCCGCCTCCGGCCCGGATTGAGGGGTGCGCATCTGGGGAAACAGCACCACGTCCCGGATGGACGTTTGACCTGCCAGCAACATCACCAGCCGGTCGATGCCCATCCCCAGCCCGCCGGTGGGCGGCATCCCGTATTCCAGGGCCAGCAGGAAGTCCTCGTCAAGCCGGTCGGCTTCGTCGTCTCCCATCACCTGTGCCAGGTAGTGCTGGCCTTCCATCCGCTGCCGCTGCACCGCCGGGTCGTTTAGCTCGGAGTAGGAGTTGGCGATCTCCATCCCGGCGGCGAAGGCCTCGAAGCGCTCCACGTATCCGGGAGCGTCCGGCTTGGCCTTGGCTAGGGGAGACATCTCCTCGGGGTAGTCAAGCAAGAAAGTGGGCTGGATCAAGTGGGGTTCCACGAAGGTGGAAATCAACTGGTCCACCAGCCGCCCCCGGCTCTGCCTGGGAGCAGCCTCCAGCCCTCGCCGGACGGCCTCCGCGGCCAGGGAGGCGTCGTCCGGGAATTCGTCGATGTCGATCCCGCTGCGGGTGATCAGCTCCTCGCGAAGGGAGACCCGCCGCCAAGGGGGGGTGAAGTCGATGACATGCTCGCCGTAGGGCACCTGATTCGTGCCCCGGACCTCCTGGGCCACGCTGGAGACCATGGACTCCACCATCTCCATCACGGCGTTGTAGTCGGCGTAGGCCTCGTAGCTCTCTAGCAGGGTGAACTCGGGGTTGTGGTCCTGGTCGATGCCCTCGTTGCGAAATACCCTCCCCAGCTCGTACACCCTGTCAAAGCCGCCTATTATCAGCTTCTTGAGGTAAAGCTCCGTGGCGATGCGAAGGTAGAGCTGCTGGTCCAAGGCGTTGTGATGGGTGACGAAAGGCCGGGCGTGGGCGCCGGCGGCCACGGGCACCAGGGTGGGGGTATCCACCTCCAGAAATCCCCGCTCGTCTAAGAATCTGCGGACGGTTCTGATTATCCAACTACGCTGGGCGAAGACGGACATCACGTCCGGATTGGAGATCAGGTCCAGGTACCTCTGCCGGTACCGAATCTCCACATCCCGGAGACCGTGCCATTTCTCCGGCAGGGGGCGCATCCCCTTGGCCGTCAGCGTGAGCCGGTGGGCATCGATGGTGACCTGGCCGGTGCGGGTGCGGATCATGGGGCCGGTGACGCCCAGGTGATCGCCAATGTCCAGGACTTTCAGAAGGTCGAACGCCTCGCCCAGCACGTTCTGCCGCAGCAGGGCCTGGACGGGCCCGGAGGCGTCCCAAAGGTCCAGGAAAGCAGCCCGGCCCATGACCCGGATGGAGGTTATGCGGCCGGCCAGGGCCACCTCTCGGGTCTCCGGCTCGGGCTCCTCGCCGCTCTCCACGGCCTCGAAGCGGGCGATGGCGGCGGCGGCATAGCAGGTGCGTTCGAAGCGAGCGGGATAGGGGTCGATTCCGAGCTGGCGAACGCGCTCCAGCTTGGCTTGGCGGCTGGCCAGCAGGCCATCTTCTCGGTCCGGCATGTTATACCTGTCCCCCATCCGCCTGGGGAGGATGATGCTGGATGGAAATCAAGCGGCGGGCTCCATCGATGAAGCCGGGACCGATCCGGCGCGGGATAGCTGCCAGGGTCCGGCACCAACTGGGGAGGCCGTTGCCGGCCTGTCGATAGCGGCCGGCCGTAGCACCCTACTGGATGTCAAGGATTTCGAGCTTGATCTTGCCCGCCGGCACGCTCACCTCGGTGATCTCGCCGACCCGCTTCCCCAGCAGGCTCTTGCCGATGGGGGAAATGTTGGAGATCATCCCTTTGGCGGGGTCGGCTTCGGCGCTGCCGGTGATGGCGTACTGGTAGGTCTTTCCGTCCTGGTGTTGTACCGTTACTTTGGCGCCCACCTCCACCGTTTCCCGTGCTTCATGGCTTTCTTCGATGATGGTGGCGTTGCTGATCAGATTGTCCAGCGTGAGGATGCGTCCCTCGGTGAAGGCCATCTCGTTCTTGGCCTCCTCGTACTCGGCGTTGCTCACGGTGCCGCCCCGTTCCCGGGATTGCTGGATGCTCTCCGCCACGCTGTGCCGTCCCACGGTCCGGAGATGATCAAGCTCCGCCTGTAGCTTTTCCAGCCCTTTCCGGGATAGATAAGTGGGCTGAGCCACGGCCTTTTCCTCCTAGGCACGCAGGCAAGACACGCAGGGGAAAACAAAATGGGAAACTGTGGAGAGGGTCCCCACTTCCTTTTGCCAGATTGTAATCCCCCGTTTCGCCCATGTAAAGCGCCGGAGGCAGTTGGAACGGAGGTCCGCCTGAACCGGATCGATAGCTCCCGCCGCTCCGTTCCATGGCCTTGACAGGCGGCATCACCCATTGGCAGGCTTTATGCCCACAAGCGCCTTCGCCGGCATGGGCCGCGCGACGTGAGCCGGGGAGGTCCGGGGGTTGGCAATCGCCTTCTATCGCCGGGGGTGCCGCCCGGAGCGGTGGCTCTCGGGCGAACAGCTACAGGGTGATGGGAATGCTCTCTGCGAACGGGGCTGAAGAACCGGACCCGGGGCAGGCAACTTCCAGATGCCCTTCTACGCCATCCTCCCCCGGTCCCTCATCCAGCATCTGCACCATTGTGAAGCGGTGATCCGCACTGGGGCGCCGGCGGCCCGCTCCGGGAGCGCCGCTTGAGCCTGAGCTTCTCCCAACATACCGATGTGACGCCGATCATTTCCCGGCACCTGGTGCTGATCGAAGCCGTTGGCCTGCTCAGCGCCTTGCGCAGTCCAGTTAGGTCGCCTCTTCCGCGGTACCCGAACTCTCGGCCTCGCCCGGCGTGTCTTCGCCGCCGGCTTCCTCGGCGACCGCCTCTTCTTCCGCCGCCACCCTGGGAAGCTCAATCCGGACGACCACCGTGTCGGGGTCGGTCAGCACCGTCACGTTGGAGGGCAGGTTCATCTCGCCGGCCCTCACGACACCGTCCGGCTCGGTCAGAAGGGCCAGGTCTACCTCTATCTGGCTGGGCATCTCCAGTGGCAGTGCTTCAACTTCCAACTGGTGAAGCTGATGCATTACTGTCCCGCCGGAGATCTTGGCGCCCGGCGATTCGCCGGTGAGAGTGATTGGCACCTGTGCCCGTACCGCCCGGGTGGCCTCCGCCACCAGCAAATCAACGTGGAGGAGATCGTCCCGCCTGGGATCCCACTGGATTTCCCGGGCGAACGCCAGGTGGTTTCCCTTCTCGCCCTGCACGGAAACCGTGATGGGTGTGCTGCCACCGGCCCGTACCAGCACTTGGACGAGCTTCTGAGCCTGGCATTGCAGGGAACGGGACTCCACCCCCGGCCCATACAGGTGGACCGGTATGATTCCCGTGCGCCGCAACTG
>CAJWBT010000232.1 GCA_913020235.1 uncultured Chloroflexota bacterium | reverse complement strand
GGCACCGACATCGTTGAAAAGGAGATGTACACCTTCGAGGACCGGGGCGGCGACAGCGTCACCCTCCGGCCGGAGGGAACGGCGCCCATCTGCCGCGCCTACCTGGAGCACGGTCTGCACAACCTGCCTCAGCCGGTTCGCCTCTACTACTTTTGCCCCGTCTTTCGCTACGAGCGTCCCCAAGCCGGCCGCTTCCGTGAGCACCACCAGTTCGGCGTCGAAGCCCTCGGTGACGGTGACCCATCGGTAGACGCTGAGGTCATCGACCTGGCCTGGCAGCTCGTGCTCTCCCTGGGCTTGCGGGACATCGACCTGCTCGTCAACAGTATCGGCGACTCCCAATGCCGTCCTGCCTACGTCGCCGGGCTGGCCGCCTACTACTCCGGCCACCGGGAGCGGCTTTGTCCAGAGTGCCGAATCCGCCTCGAACGCAACCCGCTGCGCTTGCTGGATTGTAAAGAGGAGGGCTGCCGGACGCTTGGGGATGGGGCGCCTCGGTCGGCCGACCATCTTTGCCAGGAGTGCGACGATCACTGGACCAAGCTGCAAGAATACCTGACCGCCATGGGGATACCGTATCACGTGGACCACCGCCTGGTGCGGGGCCTGGACTATTACACCCGGACGGTTTTCGAACTCCAACCCCTGGGGGGCGGCGCCCAGTCCACCATATTGGGCGGCGGCCGGTACGACGGGTTGATCGAGGAATTGGGCGGCCGCCCGACTCCGGGGATTGGCTTCGCCACCGGCATGGAGCGGCTCTCGCTGAACCTCAAGGCAAGCGACGTGGAAGTCCCCGAGGAGCCGGCCCCCACGTACCTGGTGGCCAACGTCGGCGATGGTGCCCGTTCCGCGGCTCTGGAGTTGGCGGTCAAGCTACGCATTGCGGGAGTGGGCGCCATCCTGAGCAGCGGCTCTCGGGCGTTGCGGGGCCAAATGCGCCAGGCCAACGCCCTGGGGATACCCTACGCGCTGATTCTGGGCGAGGACGAGATCAGCAGGGGGGAGGTCGTGGTCCGCGACATGAGTGCCTCTACCCAGGAGACCAAGCCCCTGGCCCAGTTTCTGGCGGAGCTACGCCGATAAGCAGCTTGCCGCCTCACGGCTGTTCCCCACGCACCAACGGGTGACAAACCCGTTCGAAGCCGCAAGCATTTCTTGGTGCGGCGTGCGACGGAAACCGGGTAACATTACAGGCGTGATGATCGAAGAGTCTCTGCCATGAGAACCCGGATCCTCACGCTGGCGCTGCTGGCGGTGGCCACCCTGGCGTGTACCGGCTTCCCGACTCCTGGCTCGGGGACCCCGTCGGCCCCGGCCCCGGACATCGAGGCCACGGTGCAGGCGGCGGTGCGGGCTGCCCTGCCAACGCCGATATCCAGTGATGCCCCCGACCTCGCTGCCACCGTGGTTGTCAGCGTCCAGGCGACGGTTGAGGCTATGCTGGAGGCTACCCCGGTTCCGGCTGCGATACCGGAGTCCGTGGCCACCGCGACGGCAACTCCCACACCCGCAACCACGCCCGTGCCGGCGCCGGCGACGTCGGAGATGGCCGCGCCCGCCGCGACGCCTGCACCCACCTTGGCCCCGGCTCCGACGGCCGTGCCGACTCGATGGCCAACGCCGGCCCCCATTTCGGCCTTCGTAATCGTTCCCTTCCCAGAATCCACGCTGCCTCCAGCACCGATGGCAACGCCGATAACGGCGCCCACGCCGACGCCCACGCCGACTCCGGTGCCTACGCCGACACCGCCGTTGGTGCCTACGCCGACGCCGTTATCTTCGCCGCCTGGAGGGTGCCAACCCGCTGACGACGGCACACTGGTTGCCGCTTCGGTCGGGGGAGTCTGGGCCGCCTCGGCACAAGTGCAAGACGGAAGGTACGTTCTCTTTGTCGATCAAGCCGCAGGGATGGCCTTCAGCGGTAAGACGGTGACCTTCAAGATCGGTGACCTGGACGCCAACGAGTCCGGCATTTGGGCGGTAGGCGGAGGTGGCCGCCTCGACTTGACCGCCGCCCGGGGGAGTGCGCGGGCACCTGCTACCTTGCTGCCCGGGAGACTTCTCAGTTCCGGCTTGCTGGCCCAACCCGTGCCCCCCCACGTGTTTCTGGGCGAAGCCTCTATCTGCGACTAGACCTGGTTGACCCCGGTCTCGATCCACTGGACCAGCATCTGGTCCTCTCCCCGGCTTGGCCTTGCCCACAAAAATTTGGCCTTGGCTGCCTTTTTGGCAACGTGAGTTCTCGCCCAAGAAGCTTGTGTGGCCGGGCATCTGACGAAGATTGAACACTTCGTCGGGGGCACCTCCTGTTCATCCACGTCGCTTCAGACCGAGACCGGGCGCATTCTCGGCACGTGGTCTTTCCCTATTCGGTTCACGTTGGCTATGACATTTGGGTAACCTCCGGCAACACGGCGTGATCGGACTGTAGCTCAGGGCGCCTGCTTCCCGCCCCAACTGACACCTGCCCCTTGACCTGCGGGCTGCGGTGTTAGAACATATGTCCTTAAAGGGCTTGAGAACACTTCTCCATGGAGACGTTTGACCCAGCGCCTGCCGCGGTTAACCTAATTCGTAACACTCTGGAGGCTTTCGCGGATGATGAACCTGTACTACCGAGGCTACGTGATCCACGAGGAAATCCGGTCCATCTGCTACACGGTCTTTGACCGCCGTCCCGACCGGCTGGAGTTGGCTAGCAGCGGCACGACAAGGGAGGCGATGCGGTGGGTTGATGGGCGCGTCGCCAAGAGAGCGGCCGCCCAGTGGGTCGCCCGGCACGCCGCGCGGGCAAAGAGCAAGCTTCGGGTCTCAATGTCCCAGCCTGCTCTCCCCTGAGCGGCGGGAGGCGTTGGTAGGGTGGTGTACGTGCAGAGGAGAGCGCGGCGCCGCGGGCCACAAATTCGCGGTGCCAACAGGCGCTTGACGCGGGGGTGAGGTTCAGGTCGCCCCTGCGTCATGTCACCGGTTCCGTCCGGGGCCGCCACGGTTTCGCGGCAGGTTCCAAGAAGGTTGCCGGTCTAGTTTTCCTCTGGGCGACGTCAAGCCAACGGAAATGCCGCCGCCGCTCAGAGTTTGGCCAAGCCGGCGCGGGCACAGTCCTCATCCTCTTGGGCGGTTCCGCCGCCGACCCCAACCGCTCCCTCCACAACTCCGTTGCGGACTATGGGCACCGCGCCCTGGCTGGGAATTCCGTGTCCTCCTTCGGCGGCCAGGATGCCTCGGATGATTGGCGTGTCGGCCCGCTGCTGCAAATCGCCACTGGCCAATCCGAAGGCCACCGACGCGATTGCCTTACCCTGGGAACCGTACACCGCGGCCCAGATGGAGCCGTCCATTCGGTTGAAGGCGATGAGACGGCCGCCTGCATCGCAAACGGCCACGTTGATCTTAATGTCGATCCCTGTGGCGTGGGCGATAGCGCCCTCGACTGCCCGATTGGCTTCTGCCAGGGTAAGCGCCATGGTCTCACCTCCATAGTGGTTTGCCATTGTGGTTTGCCATTGTGGTTTGATTGAATAAGCCCGAGCGGGCTAATTCTATCTCACCCACTCTCCATCGCCAACGCCCCACACACGTTTGCCGACTGCCGGACTGGGCTCCACAGCGGACCGGCCGGTGCGCTCAAAGCCTTCCTGAAGGAGTTGGCCGGATATGGTCCAGGTTTGATTGGGGCGCTCTTAGAAGAGGGTGGTCCCGGTGTTATACTGCGGAGTGCCAACCTCAGTAGGATAGGGAAGATAGTACCGGGCCCATGCTGACCAAACGCATCATCCCCTGCCTGGACGTGGACGCGGGGCGGGTTGTCAAAGGCATCAGTTTTGTCAACCTGCGGGACGCCGGAGACCCGGCGGAGCTGGCCGCCCTGTACAACGAGGAGGGCGGTGACGAGTTGGTCTTCCTGGACATTACAGCTAGCTCGGATTCCCGCGACACCATGGTGGATGTCGTGCGCCGGGTGTCGGAGCAGGTGTTCATCCCACTGACCGTGGGCGGCGGGATCCGGAGCGTCGAGG
The DNA here is from genome assembly GCA_913020235.1 of uncultured Chloroflexota bacterium. The sequence continues at coordinate 358 of CAJWBT010000232.1, read as the reverse complement.
ATGTTCGCCGGATGCTGCGAGCCGGGGCGGACAAGGTTTCGGTGAACACCGCTGCCGTGAATGAGCCCTCTCTGTTGAGCCGAGGCGCCGCCCAGTTCGGCAACCAGTGCATCGTGCTTGCCATCGACGCCAAGCGGGTCGCTTCCGGCGCCGCCTCCAGCCAACCCAGGCCGGATGACCTGGCACTGGGTGAGGGGTCTCGCTGGGAGGTCTATACCCACGGCGGGCGGGCGCCAACCGGGTTGGACGCTGTCAAGTGGGCCTGCCGGGCGGTGGAGCTTGGTGCCGGCGAGATTCTGCTAACCAGCATGGATGCCGACGGCCAGCTCACGGGATACGATCTGGAGCTGACCCAGGC
>CAJWBT010000231.1 GCA_913020235.1 uncultured Chloroflexota bacterium | reverse complement strand
GTAGAAACGACGCCCTCACCCTCGTTCCCTCTCCCATTGGGAGAGGGAACGAGGGTGAGGGCGCGGCTCCGCTCCCGCCAGTATTGCTTGGGAGGATGAAAAGGCCCGACATAACCTGGGAGGGCGTGGGGGTCAGTGAGCGTCAAATGCTCTATACTGTCACCCCGGCGTGCCCATGATCCAAACCGGTGGAGTGGGCGTCGTCCCATACCAACGGGCCAAGGGCGCGAGGGATTCCGTGTCAGCCTGATCCGGGACCGGAGGAAGATATGCGGAACACCAGGACAGCGGCGAGCCGTCTACGGCAGATGCTTCGGGAGCCGGGAATCATCAAGGCGCCCGGTGCGTACGACTGCCTGACCGCCGCCATCATTCAAAGGGCGGGATTCCCCGCGGTGTATATGACCGGAGCGGGGACCTCGATTTCCCGGCTGGGTTACCCCGACCTGGCCCTGGCGACGATGACCGAGATGATCGCCAACGCCGCCAGCATCGCCGGCACGGTGGACGTTCCGGTCATCGCCGACGCCGACACCGGCTATGGCGGCGTTCTGAACGTACAACGCACCGTGGGCCAGTACGAGCGGGCCGGCGTGGCGGCCATTCACATCGAGGACCAGGAGTCCCCCAAGCGTTGCGGACACCTGGAGGATAAGCGGGTGATTCCCCCGGAGGACATGGTCCAGAAAATCCGCGCCGCCGTCGACGCCCGCGCCGACCCCGACTTCACCCTCATCGTGCGCACCGACGCCCTGGCCGTGACCGGCTGGGATGACACCATGCGGCGCTGCCAAGACTACATCCAAGCTGGGGCCGACGTCCTCTTCGTGGAGGCCCTGCGTACGCCCGAAGAGGCGGAGCGAGCGGCCCGGATCCTCAGCGTGCCACTGCTTTACAACTTCGTCGAAACCGGCAAGTCGCCCCTCCTTCCGGCGGCGGAGCTGGAGCGTCTGGGCTTCAAGCTGGTGATCTATCCGAGCAGCGCCATATTGACGGTGTGCCGCGCGGTGGCGGATTTGATGCAAGAGTTGAAGGGGAAGGGCACCACGGCTCCCCTGATGGACCGGATGGTCAGCTTGCAAGAGTGCTTCGACACGGTCAGGCATACCGAGATGCTGGCTCAGGCCGCCCGCTACGCCGAAGAGCCCTAGAAGGCTCCCTGGCGCTCGGCCCCCGGCTGCGGCCCGACCTCTGAGGGCGGCTCCTTTCTTTAGCGGTACGGCCTACTTAGCGGCGGCAGCTGCGGCGTTACCATACAGCTTGACCGCGAAGTGCAATGAGGATATCGTCAGTGCCGAGAACGATACGGCATGAGAGTTACCTCTGCACTGGCTGAAATAGGGAATTCCAGATGAACTATTTCAGAAAAATGAAGGGGACAGCCAAGAGCCCGCCGAGGGTGAGCCTGTCCGAGATTATCTGGTCATGGGTGGGCGCCTTCCTCGGTATCACCGCGGTGGCGCTCATCAACTACACTACTCTTGGGGGGACAGATCTGGTCCTGCTCATAGGGTCTTTCGGGGCATCTGCTGTTCTCATCTATGGCGCCGTTAATAGCCCAATGGCCCAGCCAAGGAACCTAATAGGGGGACATGTCTCCTCCGCCATTGTGGGAGTGGCCACCTATCAGTTGCTCCCTGCGCCTATGTGGCTGGGTGCTTCTGTGGCGGTCGCCACGGCTGTTGCTGTCATGCATGCCACCAAAACCATGCATCCTCCCGGCGGGGCCACGGCCCTGATCGCGGTCATCGGAGGCGCCAAAATTCATTCCCTGGGTTACCTGTATGTGATGATGCCGGCCGGAGCCGGGGCCATTGTTATGCTGGTGGTTGCGCTTCTGGTAAACAATATACCCAAGGGCAGGAATTACCCAGAGTTTTGGTACTGAGTTGCCGAAAGCTCTGCTGAGCCCGCCCCGCCTCACACCGGCCCGTCCCGTCCCGTCCTCTACGCCCTTCGCGGAAGGGCGAAATCCATACCCTATTTTCGTACCAATGCCGGCCTGCGCCCGGCCGGTCTCCAGAATTGAAACCCGTTAGCCCCGGCACCGGTGCCCCTTGGCTGGGGCCGGTACGTCCCATTACAATGGCATTGGTACCACGACCAACCCCAGTTCTGGAGACTAACGTTGGAGTCAACCCCACGGGAAGAGAGTGAGATTGCTCCGGCCTCCGAATCGGCACCGGCGGTCACCGGGGACCAGTTCCTGGATCGGCTGCCGGCTGAGGTGGAGCGCTGGCGGGGCCATGGCATCATCACGCCGGAGCAGGGACGGGAGATAATCGCCTGCTACGAGGCCACGGGCGTTGGCGCCACTGCGACCGCGGCCCACGGCCGGTTGGTGACCATCGTGGCCACCCTCGGGTCGGTGCTCCTGGGCCTGGGAGTGATTCTCTTCTTCGCCGCCAACTGGGAGGAGATGCCCCGGGCCGCCAAGCTCTCCCTAATCCTGGTGGCCATCCTCGCCGCCTACATGACCGGGTACTGGCTTCGGTACCTGCGGGGTTATCAGCGGGTTGGCATCGCGGTCATCTTCCTGGCCTGCTTGTTCTACGGTTCCGGCATTCACCTGGTTGCCCAGGTATATCACGTCGATCTGAACGAGCCCAACCTGTTCTTGTACTGGTTCCTGGGTGTGCTTCCCATGGCGTACCTCATCCGCTCCCAGGTGGTGCTGGTTCTGGCGATCGGTCTCTTCCTGGGCGCGATGGGCTTCCGGCTGCCGGGATGGCTGGAGGCCGTTTCCGCCGGAGAGGCCGTTGCCGTCTTTGGGCTGTACCTGACCTTGGGCTTGATGCTGTACGGGCTCGGCAAGCTACAGGGCCTCTTCGGGCCGACCAAGGTCTATGCCAGAGTCTACGAGTTTGTCGGGCTGCTCACTACCCTCGGCGCCCTATACCTGCTGACCTTTCGCACTTGGTACGAGAGCCAAGCCTATCAGGACGCCGGGATCACCGGCGATCTAGGGGTGGAGTTCTGGGTGGTCTTCTACCTGGCAACGGTGCTGGCGGTAGTCCTGCTGGCCGGCACGCTTGTATTCCGCCTGGAGCGACGGCGCTCCCTGCTGGAGTCGCCGTACGAGGGCGCCGCAGCCCTCCTGCTGCTGGTGGCGGTGTACCTGGTGGTCTACGTACCCGTTGGTGGCGACGTGGCCTTCCCCGTTGCGTTCAACATAGTGTTGCTACTGGCCATCGTGGGGCTGGTCTTCGCTGGATATTACCGGTCACAGGAGGCGATCATCAACTTCGCCCTGGGGCTTTTTGCCCTGGATGTGGTGACCCGGTATTTCGAGCTGAGCTGGACGCTGATGGACCGGTCGGTGGTTTTCATCGTGGCGGGGGCGCTGCTGCTGGGAGTAGGAGTGGCCCTGGAGCGCGGGCGGCACCGGGTCTTGAGTGGGATGCGCTCCGCCGGAGATTCCCCCGGAGAAGTTCCAGGAGAAATCCGATGAGCCGCCGGTTCTCGATTATTTTCTGGGTCGTCGTGGCCGGGCAGCTGGCGCTCCTCCTGACGGTGATCGGTGTCAAGGAGCAGACTCTCCGCACCGGGACCACCGTGGTGTTGCAGGCAGTGCCGGTAGACCCCCGGTCGCTGTTTCAAGGCGACTATGTAGACCTGAACTACGAGATTTCGCTTCTGCCTCCATATCTTTCCGACTCGCCACCGGGCGCTAAGGTGTACGTCTCGCTGATGGAAAGGGACGATGTGTGGGAGGCGATCACGTACAACACGCGCAAACCGGGGGGAGACCGGGTATTCATCAAGGGTATCGTCGGCCGCCGCGGGTCGGTGGACTTCGGCATTGGTACCTATTTCGTGCCTGAAGGGACCGGCCGCGTCATCGAGCGGGTGCAGGACCTCAAGATCCGGGTGGCCATAGACGGCGGTGGCGCCGCGCTGATCAAAGAGGTGCTGATCGACGGCCAGCCTTTCGACCCGCGTGCCCCCGATCCCCCTGAGCGGCGCCGGCCCCTGGAGGAACCGCCGCCTCCTCCAGAGCCGCAACGGGTCCCCTAGCGCTCAGTTTTCCAAACCAACCCCTGGTTTTTACGCCCGGAAGTACATCGTAACGACACACCACCCGCCGGAGTCGAGCGTGGCATGCTGCAGAGCCGGAAGCTAGGAATCCGCCTGCCCGGAGTCATCGATGGCGCCGTTGGGCTTGGCGGCTGCCAGGTACCGGATACGGAAGTCTTCCAAATTTGGACTCCGGGGCGTGGACAGATAGCTGGAAGCCGCCAGCTCCGGGTCGACGACCAGCTCCAGCATTTCCAGCTCAGCGGCCACCACATCATCGCATTCGGGCAGGTGCTGGCTGGTGAGGGCCCCCAGTGACCAGAGGGAGATCAACGCCTGGCGGACCACCAGGTCCAGCTGG
>CAJWBT010000230.1 GCA_913020235.1 uncultured Chloroflexota bacterium | reverse complement strand
CTGACCGAGGGACGCACCGACCTGGTGGAAATGGTGCGTCAATTCACCAAATGGAGCGCGGAGGTCACCCACGCCGAGCAGATACCCGGCGTCCTCCGCCGGGCGTTCAACGAGGCCAAGACGCCGCCTACCGGGCCGGTCTACGTGGGCATTGCCGCGAACGCCATGGAAGACGAAGCCGACGTCGAGATACTGCCCTCGCCGCGGGGCTATTTCCAAACCGCCGCCGACCCGGACGCAGTGCGGGCTGCCGCCGGCCTGCTGGCCAAGGCCTCCAGCCCGATCATGGTGGTGGGAGACAGGCTGGCCCAATCAGCCGGGACGGACGCGGCGGTGCGGCTGGCCGAGCTGCTGGGGGCCAGGGTGTATACGACATCCTACGCCAGAATGAACTTCCCCTCGGGACACCCCCAGTTTCTGGGCCGGATCAGCCCGTCCCTCCCGGCGTCACGGGAGGTACTGGCCTCGGGCGACGTGGTGCTGGCCGTGGGGACGGATGTGTTCTCCGGCTTCTTCTACTTCTCCGGGGGCAGCCTTCCGCGCGGGGCCAGGTTGATCCACGTGGATTCGGCCTCTCGAGCGGTCGGCAGAAGTGAGCCGACGGAGGTGGGCATAATCGCCAACCCGGGGTCCGCTCTTCGCGATATCGCCGGAGCCGTGGCCGAAAGCATGTCCGGCTCCGACCGGGAGACCGCCCGCAGCCGCGCGGTGTCCGTTGCGAAACGGAAGGGTGAGCTGGCTTCCGCCTGGGAACAGCGGCTGAAGGAAACCTGGGACCAGCGTCCCATGTCCGCCGGCCGGATGATGACCGAGGCCGCGGGAGCGTTGTCGCCCGAGACGATCATCGTGGACGACTCAATCAGCTCCAAGGATGCCTTGCACGGCGCTTTTACGTTCAGCAGGCCGGACTCCCTGTTCGGGGAGCGGGTGGGAGCCATCGGCTGGGGAATGGGCGGCACCATGGGGGTCAAACTGGCCCACCCGGACCGTCCCGTGGTCGGCATCGTCGGCGACGGCAGCGCCATGATGACGGTCCAGGCCCTCTGGACGGCGGCCAACGCCAATATCCCCGTGGTCTATCTGATCTGCAACAACCGGTCCTACCGTATCTTGAAGCTGAACATGGACGTATACCAGAGCCAGGTCCTCGGTGAGGACCTCTCAAGAAGCTACGTTGGCATGGACTTCCCAATACCCCTGAACATCGCGGGGATCGCCAACGCCATCGGCGTATACGGAAGGACCATCGAGGACCCGTCTGAGATCGGCCCCGAGCTGCGGCAGGCGCTGCACAGGGGAAAGCCGGCGGTGCTTGACATAATCATAGACGGGACTTCATAGATGGCGCCCTTCGGCCAACCCGTACCTGTTGCCTCGAAAACATCAAGCTAGGCTCGGCCCCACGGGGGAAACCGCGGTGACGGCGCCCCATTCAGTGGCCGGCTCAGCGTCTTCCAAAGGCTCTTAATAGGAACCTAACAATGTCCGGGGTGCTGCCTCCGTGGAACCCCAATGCCTGGATCTGGCATCATAATTGTTAGAGAGTGAGTCAACAGCTCAGAAGTGTGGAGATATTGTAGAGATGTTCTGGTCAGAGTGGACGTTCCTTGGGATTGTAATCAGCGGCATCAGCCTATCTTATGGATTGCTGCTTGTTGGACTAAACATTGAGCGCATTGCAGCCGGATTACGCCAGTGGCGCCCGCGGAAGATGTTCCCTTCTCATAGGTAAAGGTCCACCTGCTCTACGACACCCGGGGCCTCCCGTTCCAATCAACCCTGGTCACCGGCCCCAGATAGAAGCCACCCCTGCGGAGTTGCCCTGACAAGTTCCGCCAAAGGATGCGCCCCTGATAGTCCCCTGCCGGCGGCGCCAACTGCCCGCCCGGCCCCCTCTTGCCGCGCCCGACTACGTACTCGACCATAACATCCAGGCTGGTTTCGGATGTTTGGCCTCTATTTTTCGTCGATACCCGTGCCCAAAATGCTATGCAAGGTAGTGTGCTGATGCTCTACACTGACTGGCATGGACTCGCGCCAATTGAAAATGTCGGATGTCATAGGCGTGGCCGTCATAGTAGTGGCCATTTTCGGCGGCGGTTTCGACATGGTCCGCGCGGTGGCCGGGTCCAGCTTCGATTCCGGTGAGTTCATCCGGGGACTCGCAATCGCCGTTGTTGGGTCCGGCCTCGGCCTCGCCGTAATCAAGCTGGGACCTATTGTTCGGCGGTAGACCCTGCCCACGCCGGGCGAACTCCTCAACCGGTACGCCTCGACCACATCGATTCCCTCGCCGAAAGCTGTCGACAAGGCCCTAGGAACCGAAGCCGGCATATTCCCCCTTCACCCCTCAACAACAAAGGGATCGCCAACGCCACCGGCGTCTACGGACGGACCACCCAAGACCCATCGGAGGTCGGCCACGCGCTACGTCAAGCGTTGGACCGGGAAGCCCATCGGTGATTGACATAATCCTTGGCCGGGCTTTGCGGACGACCCGCTTGGCGGGACTTGATCCCACGGCCTCTGCCTCCTTGGAACCCGGCCTTCCTCTTGTTCAACGTTTTCAGATACGTATCAAAGCACTCCCTCCGGCGCCCCGGCCGTCATTCTGTATTCGGGATGTCATACAGTGTCGCCCCGTGCTAACATGTTAATTAGCAAGATGTTAGCAACCCCGGCGCCTACATGAGGTCCGCCAGGGCGCCCGGCTTCCCGGTGCCGCCGGCACTTATGGGCCCGTAGCCCTGAGAGTCACGGAGCGCCGGTCAAAGTGGTATAGCGTCGGGGACAAGAGCAGCATTTCGGGGTTTCGAACTTCCCAGGCCGCCGAAGAGAGTATTGCGGTGGGGGGTTGGGCAGAATTTCCCAATAAGGAGCCGGCTAATGCCCGAGGGCCTGCCTAGGGGAACAACTGTCAGAATCATCAGCGGCCGCTTCGTCAAGAGGATCGGCGTAATCGATAGCAGCATTTATGGTGAGTCGGTCGACTTCCCCGGCGCCGCGGCCATGGGTTATGGCGTGGTCCTCGACAACGACGAATGGATCGTTGTCAGGCAAGACCAGGTAAGAACCCGGTTCCGCAAGTCTCTAGACCGGCGGGAAGAGTAGGCGAGGGGTCGTCAAGACGGCGGGGACCAAGTAGCGGTTCCGTTTGTGCCTAGAAATGGCGCGCTTGGCGGGATTCGAACCCACGACCTCTGCCTCCGCGGAATCGCGACGTTCCTGCTGTTCTATGTTGCCAGATACGGATATTAGAACACTCGCTCCGGCACTTGGTCCCTTTTTGTATCTGCCCTGTTGGCCCGTGTTGCCCCATTATGGGAAGCATGGCAACATAATGGCAGCAAAGCGGTAGCTTGAGGGGAACAAACATGGGGGCCTGGGAAAACGACATGGCGGCCATGCAGGCAAGCGCTGTACCCTGCCCACAATGTGGGACCATGCAAGCGGTCCATCCTCTACGGATTGAAGGTAAGGCCATTTCGATCTGCGGCAGCCGCGACGACATGACAGTCTATGTGGACGTCAGAGCGCCTTCCTTGTGCCAGGGTAGCCCGGACAATCCTGGCTATTGCGTAACTAGCTGTTCAGTCTGCCGCACCCGCTATGTTGTGGAAGTACCCTGGACAAATCCAAAGAAAACAACAGTCGTTTGGCAACAATCTCGTCAAATCAGGTAGAGCGAGCAAGGTTACTCGACAGGCCTGGAGGGAGACATAGCGATGGCCATGAGCAAGGTAGAGACGTGTAGGAGTTGTGGAGCCGAAGTCAACCCACACTGGCAACGCTGCAGAGAGTGAAACGCTCCCGTCGCACTTGAAACCGGGTTTCTTACCCATGTGGACTATGACTGGACCGCAGCTGAAAGGTTGCCGCGGGGCCGGTTCTTCCTATATAAGTTGTGCTGCATCTGGATTCCTTTATTGAATTGCTATCTTCTGGTTTCCTTGCCCCGCCGACGTTTGCATGACTTTGGTAAAAGCGGTCACTATGCATGGCTACTTTTGGCCCCTGTCGTAAATTGGATTGTATTGTTGACACTTTGCCTCTGGCCTGGTGAACGTGGAGCCAATGAATATGGACCGCCTAATGCGTGAAAGCCGGAGGCCATGGCTGCTTGCGCAGAGGCCATCGAATCCGGTATTGTGGCCGCTCACAAGAACAGAGGTAGACTGGGGCGGGATGGCAGGCTCCTCGCTAGAACGCGTTCAAAGCCTTTCCGGATGAGGGGCCGGCATCACTTCATACCCTTTAAGGCATCGCGCTACTTTGACCCGCGAGATTCAGGGAGTCCGTCTGGTAGAAACAGAGTGTCGGCTGCATGGGACATGCAGCCGACACTACATTATTAAGTGGACCCCCTCAGTTGGACAGGATGGGGG
>CAJWBT010000229.1 GCA_913020235.1 uncultured Chloroflexota bacterium | reverse complement strand
TACGGGGGCAAACGGGGCGACAGCGAGCTTTCGGAGATCGCCAACCCTCCGGAGAAGCAATACTCCTGGCGGGTGGAAGCGGAGTTCATCGGCGCCATCCGGGGCGAGGAGCCGGTGACCCACACCCCCTTCACCGTCGGCGCCCACTACATGGAGTGGACCGAGGCGGTAACCCGCAGCGCCCAGACCGGGCGGGCCATCACGCTACCGCTGTAGAGTGGCGACCGGTGTCTCTGGGAACCGGCGTGCCGACGCCCTGACGTGTCTGTCAGGCCGCCATGTTGGCAAAGCTGCCATCAGACTTAAGACCGGGGAGAAGGGGAATGACCGAGCCCCCGAGGAGGGGTCGAGGGCCCGGTCTTGCGCAGAGAACTGCTGGGGCGTCTGGGGCGAGGCCACCAGTCAGTTTGGAAGATTGTCGGGAAACATGTCCGGGAACGCGAACCCGGGAACGTTGGGTACCAACGGATACCGGAGTTTTTGCGTCCCTTCGGACTCCTGCGGGGGTAGGGTGGGGGAATTGACGAAGGGGTTCCCTCCTGCCGGCCATTCACCCAATTTGACCACGATCTGCCCTTTGCCTGGGCCCCGGTACACCGTGAGAGAGACCTCGGTTCCAGGCTGGTGCCGGTCCAGCTCAGCAAAGAACCCAGCTAGCGACTCCACCGGAACCCCGTCCACCGCAACTATCGTGTCGCCACCCACCGCCAGTTGGCCGCGGAGCATGGTGCCCGAGGGGACCAGTCCAGCCCGATGCGCCGGACTGTCGAGGACGACTCTACTCACATAGATGCCAGCCCTCGTCGGCAGTTTCAGCCGTCTCGCCAACAGGTCATTCACCGGAGCGCCAACTATCCCGAAATACGTAGGCCCGAAATACGTAGGCCCGAAATACGTGGGGTCGGTCGTTTGTCTTTCCTTCAACTTGGGCAAAAGGCGGATCAGCGTATTCACGGGCAGGGCAAATCCAATGGGGCGGCTGGCCCGCTGGTTATCGGGCCCGTTGGCTTCTATTCGGACGGTGGTGTTGATACCCACCACCTGGCCCGCCCGGTTGAGCAACGGGCCGCCGGAATCGCCCGGATTGGTCAAGGCATCGGTCTGCAAGATCCCGTGAATCGGCCTGGCAACATCGCTCCCCAGGGTTCGGTCCGTTCCGCTAACGATCCCGACCGCCACCGACCCTCCTAGGCCAAAAGGGCTGCCAATGGCAACTACCAACTGTCCTGGTTGTGCCGCGGAAGAATCGCCCAAATCGACCGGCTCGATGTGGGCTACCGAGGCGGCGGCTACTTTCAGAAGGGCCAGGTCGTTGCCAGGGTTGATGCCCACGATCTCGGCTTCGGCGGAGGTGCCGTCCGGAAAGTCGAGCAGTACCCGGCCGGCTCCGCGAACAACGTGGTGGTTGGTGACGACGTGCCCTTCCCGATCAATGAGGAACCCGCTCCCCAGAACCCCACGCGCAAAAGAGGTGCCGGACTGAACGTCTGCTTTGACGATTGCTACCGCCGGGCTGGCCCGGTGGTAGATTCCCCGTACCAGCACTTCATCGTAGAGGGCGGGGAAGGAGGCCGCGGAGGCCGGGTTTTCGGCAGGCCACAGCCGGGCCTGAGCAATCACCAAGATTACCACCGCCGAAGCCGCGGTAACTGCCAGCGCAGAGAATTTGGTTAGCCCAAACACGGTTCGAGCGGTGCCTCCGACTTAGTGTACAAGAGTCATTATACGACATAATATTTAAGTTCTCGTTAAGAACGCAACGGATTTTGAGAGCCAGTTTACCCTGGGTCTTGACGTCGCCAGCCGCCGGGCGGGGCCCGATTTCGCGAAGCCGCTGACCCCGAGAGCTGCCCTCGGAACCGACGCCCAGCGCCTTACCGGCTTCTGACGCAACTGTTAGTTAGGCCTGAAGCCGTCCCCACCGGAAGCACCGCCACCATCACCGGCGGTCCGGTCACGCTGTGGCCGTTGTCCCGAGAAAAAGCCTCCGTCGAAGAGGCCGCTTGCGCCCTCCGGGGTGATGAGAATCAAACTGGCATCCACGGGCCCGTCCTCTCCCGACTGGCCGATCACGGTTACCCGGACGCCCTCCTGGAGGTCCTCCGGCTCGCCTACCGCGATTTTCTGGATCACGGTCTCGTCGTCGATGGTTGCCTGCAACACTCCCTGGGGTGTATCGACCGTCACCGTGTCCCCGTCGACCATGTTGATAGTGCCGGTGAGCCCGCCCCGGCCGCCGGAACTTTGGCCGAACCGCGGCCTGAACTGGGACTGCTCTTCTGGATTGGCCTCTCCCGACTGAGACTGCTCCCGGAGTTGGGACAGATCTTCCGGCGCGATCTCCCCCGATTGAAACCGCTGCCGGAGTTGGGACAGATCTTCCGGCGTGATCTCCCCCGATTGAAACCGCTGCCGGAGTTGGGACAGATCCTCTGGCGCGATCTCCCCCGATTGAAACCGCTGCCGGAGTTGGGACAGGTCCTCTGGGCTGGGGTCTCCCCCCTGAAGCCCCTGAGAGAACTGGTCCGTCCGTCCCTGGCCAGGCTGGTCAGAGGCTTGCTGCCGGAGACTGGACGCCGGCAATGGCCCGGAGCTGCCAGCGGCGGAGTCATCGCCCTGGCTCTTGCCCAGCGCCACGCCGCCGACGAAGGCGCCTCCGAGACTGGCTCCAAGAACCACAAACGCCACCAGCAGCATCATGAATGTCTTCGTCACGGATGCATCTCCTTCTTCATGCGAGTCACCTAGTATTCAGTCAACATCGTTTCAACAGGATGTCATTCTGAGGAGCGGAGTGAAGAAGAATCTCAGCGTAACAACGAGATTCTTCGCTTCGCTCAAATGACAACTATCGGTTTCAAGTTGACCGGGTCACCTAATCGTATCTCAAGGCTTCAATTGGGTGCAGCCGCGCCGCCCTCATGGCTGGATATATACCAAAGAACAGGCCGATGGCTGCTGAAACAACCAATGCCAATACCGCGATGTCCGCGCTGAACGCGGTCTGGGTGGGCGAGTTGCCAAACAATGTCTTGCCGTCCAGCACCTTCGTAAGCGCCACCCCCAAAGCGACCCCCACACCTCCACCGCCCAGGCTGAGGAAGGTGGCTTCCGAAACAAACTGGAACAGGATATCTCTTCGCTTGGCGCCCATGGCCTTGCGGATTCCTATTTCGCGGGTCCGCTCGGTTACTGACACCAGCATGATGTTCATGACGCCGATGCCGCCCACCAGAAGGGAAATGCCCGCGATGGCCCCCAGGAACACAACGAAGGTCTCGGTGGTCTCCTCCAGGGTCTCGATGGTCTCCTGCTGGCTGCTGACGACGAAATCGTCCTCGCCGGTGATGCGGTGGCGCAGCCGCAGCACCGTGGCAACCTCGAGCAATGCCGCGTCCATCTGCCCAACGTCACCCACCTGTATGTTGACCGTCTGAACGTTGACGCCGCCCTGGGCCGTCCGCTGGCGGGCAAGGCGATAGTAGGCCGTGGTGATCGGCACCATCACCCGGTTGTCGAAAGAGCCGAAGGAGCTTCCTCCCTTGCTCTCCAGCACGCCGATAACCTGAAATTGGCGGCCGCCGACCCGTATTGGCTGGCCCACCGGGTCCCGGAAGCCAAAGAGAGTCTCGGCCACGCTGGACCCCAGCACAACCACCTGGGAGTTGTTCCGGACGTGTCCTGCCCCGATGAACTGACCGGAAGCCACGGGGAAGTTACGGACGAACTGGTATTCCGGGGTCACGCCGACGACCTGAGTGGAGGTGTTCTCGCGGCCCGCCACCAACTGGGCGGAGGTGGTCAACTCCGGCGCCACCGACGCCACTGAGGGCGAGAAAACCGGGTCCAATAGGGCGTAGGCGTCGTCAAGGGTCAGGGTAGACGCGCTTCCCTGGCCGCCGAAGATCCCTCCCTGGCTACTCTCGCCGGGCCTCAAGAACAGCAGGTTGGTCCCCAGGGACGCTATCCTGTCGGTAATGTTCTGCTGCACGCCCCGGCCGATGGCCATGAGAGAGATGACGGCCGCCACCCCGATGACGATGCCCAGCAGCGTCAGGCCGGCCCGGAGCTTGTTGGACCCCAGAGATGACAACGAGATACGCAATGTTGTGAGCAGGTTCATGGATGCCGCTCCGGGTCCACCGGGCCGCGGGCGCTGCCGCCCGACGTTTCAGCCTGGCGAGTCCGGGCAACGACCTTGTCGCTGACCACCTCCCCGTCGCGCACGGAAATGATGCGGCTGGTAGCGGCGGCGATGTCGGGCTCGTGGGTTACCAATACCACGGCGATCCCCGCGTCCCGGTTCAGCTGCTGGAGGATGGCGACAATCTCCTGGCTGGAGCGGCTGTCCAGGTTCCCCGTGGGCTCGTCCGCCAGGAGGAGGGAAGGGTC
>CAJWBT010000228.1 GCA_913020235.1 uncultured Chloroflexota bacterium | reverse complement strand
GCAGGCGGCGCGGGTATCGAACTACACCGCCTTTCTCATGGCCACCCAGGACCGGGTTGGCGAACTGATCGAGTACGGCGAGAGCCGGCAGATATTCACCAACCCCAAGGATGAGCGAACTGAGGCCTACATTACCGGCCGGTTTGGGTAGATACGTCTGGGCAAGATATCCGGCGGGGGCCATCGCCTTGAAAATGGCGCTCAACAACGGCCTGGCCAATCGCGCGAAATCTCAAGCCAGTGTGTGTTGCCCCGCCTCCGGCTGGCAACACAACTTTCCTCCTTCCGTTCTCGCCGTGACTCTCCGTCACCGGGGAGGATGAGGACCGGCACTTGGTTCACCACCCTTCCCGACCCCGAGTGGGTCCTGTATAATTGAGCTGTGGGCCTGGATGACTGCGGACCGCCGGCTGAAATAGGGGCGAAACCAGGTCTTCAGGGTGAAAAAGGTCTGTTTGGGAGCGCTCTTTCAACTGCTCCGGGTATTGACGTTGGTTTTGGGTTGGGAGTTCGAAGTCCGGAGGGGTTATGCCTGAAAAGTACCGGGACGAGATCGAAGAAATACTGAAAAGAGCCGGAGAAGCGGCTCCCCGCAGCTCTCCTCGGGAACCGGAAGAGCACCCGGAGGACCGGCCGCGAGAGGTCCGGCGGGCTCCCGCGCCGCGGCCCGGTCTCAATCGACGCTGGCCCTCGGTTACCCCGGGAAAGATGTTGCTGGCCGGGCTGATACTTTTCGTGGTGGCGGCCTTGCTCGGGTTGGGCCCCCTGATTTGGGTCGGCCTGGGAATGCTGGTCGTAGCCTATCTCCTCTTCTTCATCACGCCCCGGTCCATCTCGGTTGAGAAACGGTGGCGAGGCCGGCCGGTGGACGAGGTCAGTTCCTCGTCTGCTTGGGATCGTTTCAGGCGCTGGCTACAGAGATAGACCTCGTTCCCCGGAATGGGGTATCCTCCTCGCCGGCTTACCAACTCCGCAACGGTCCCCTCCTGGAAAAGGAGGGGATTTCTAGTTCGACGACGCCTCTTTGGCTGGCCTTGGCGCCGGCGAGCAGCTAGAATTCTCCGAGGGAAGATCAAATAGAGCAAGCCAAAATGGAGGCCGATAGCCGTGATGGAGCCGAAGCCCGCCGGAGGGTCCCTGACGTTGACCTACTACGGCCACTGCGCCTTTCTGTGGCAGACCGCCCAGGGGCTGCGGGTGCTGGCCGACCCCTACCGCAACCGCCACGACCGCTACTGGTTCACCCGCCGGTTCCCCCAGGTGGAGTGCGACCTGGCCCTGATAACCCACGCCCACTTCGATCACGATGCCGCCGATTGCCTGCCCGAGACCACCTCGGTGCTCCGGATGCCGGGGCACTTCCAGCACCAGGATATGTCCATCCTGGGCATCCGGGACATCCACGCCGGCCGCTCCGGGCGGCTCAACATGCCCAACGTCATGTACCGGCTGGAGGCCAACGGCGTCAGCTTCCTCCACATAGGGGACAACCGGGACAACCTGCCTCCGACGGTGCTTCGGGCCGTGGGCCAGGTCGACGTGCTGCTCATCACCGTGGACGATTCCTGCCACCTCCTCAGCTACCAGCAGGTGGACTCGTTTGTCGCCCAGGTAAACCCCCGGATCGTCGTTCCCATGCACTACCTGATCCCCGGGCTGATCCCCGAGTCGACCACCCTGAGACCCCCCGACGGCTGGCTAGCCACCCAATCCAACGTCAGACGGCTGGATTGCCACAGTATCGCCCTGTCCCCAGAGGACCTGCCCGGCTACACCCAGGTCTGGGTCTTCGAGCCGTCTCCGGAGTCGCTGGCCTCGCCGCCGGTCCAGCCCTGAGGACGGCCGACTCAGTCAAGCGGGGGTTCTTTGAGACATGACAGGGGAACTCTTTCGCGCAAAGAAGGTTCCCCAGAGGCCCCTCCTAAGGAACCGCACCCTGTACGCGACTCACAACCTTGCTCTTTGGACAACTCGGTCGTAAAATGGCCCGATACCGCAAGAGGGGGGTTCGACAGCTATGGGAAGCCTCAATCATCCGTTGGGAAACGTCCGAGTCATCGACCTAGGCCGGCACCAGGCGGGGCCCCGGTGTGCCCAGGTGTTGGCCCGCATGGGCGCCGAGGTTATAAAAGTGGAGCGGCTTGGTGGCGAAGAGACCCGCTACCACGGCCCTTGGGTACGAAAACAAAGTTCCTACTGGGTCCAGTACAACTCGGGCAAGAAAAGCCTGAGCATCGACCTGCGCAAGGAGCAGGGCAAGGAGATCCTGCGCAAACTGGTCAAGGTCTCCGACGTGGTCGTACAGAATTTCCGGCCCGGCACCATCGAAAAGATGGGCTTCAGCTATGACGTCCTCAAAGAGTTGAACCGCAAGATCATCATGGTGAATGTCTCGGCGTACGGCCAGTTCGGCCCATATCGGGACAAGATCGGCTACGACCCCATCGGCCAGACCATGTCGGGAATCACCATGGTGACCGGGGAAGAGGGTATGCCGCCCATCCGGACCGGCGTGCCCATCATCGACCGTATCACCGCTCTCCACTCCGCCATCGGCACCCTGGCCGCCCTCCACGAGAGAGAGGTATCCGGAGAGGGGCAGTCGATAGACGTCTGCCTGGCAGATACCGGTTACAGCCTCACGGAGATACCCGTCAGCGCCTACCACGGGACCAAGAAGGCTCCGAGCCGGGGCGAATCGGGCGCGCCGCCCACCGGAATCTACCCTTGCAAGGAAGGATGGGTGCTCCTCTCGGCCGGCGACCAGCACCACTGGCACCGGGTATGTAACGCCCTGGGCAAGCCAGAGTGGCTGGAAGACCCCCGGTTCATCACCCGCCCCGATCGGGCCGCCAACAGGGACGTGGTAAACCAGGCGCTCAATGACCTTCTGGCCACGATGACCATGGATGAGGCCATCGCTCACTTCACCAAGCATGACGTGGTGGCGGCGCCGGTAAACACCATTCCCCTGGCCGAGGCAGATCCACACCCCTGGGAGCGGCGGGCGATGGTGGACGTGCCCGACTTCCTGGCCGGAGAAATCGCGGTTTCCGGCGATTTCTGGCACTTCAGCCGTACTCCGGCCGTCGTCGGCTCAACCCCTCAAGTCGGTGAGCACAACGAGGAGGTCATTTGCGGCCTGCTGGGATATTCCCAGGAGGACCTGGCCCAGTTCAGGGAGGACCAGGTCATCGGGGAACGGCACGAATACGACGAGGTGCCGGGCTAGCGGCCCAATCGGCCGGCAGCCTTTAGCTTCCGGGCCCGGCCGCGGGCGGCCGGGCCCGTGAAGAGCCGGCACGGGCAACGTTCATCAAGCTGTCCCCCATGCGGCGGCGGGTCCCCGGCAGCAGTCCGGCCCCGTCGCGGTTTCTACCGGAAGTGCGGGCATGGATGCCGGCGGGCGGTCATCGCCGGTCCCGGCAGCCGCCCATCCGGGGGATCCATTATCGGCCATCAAGCCCCAAGCCCCGAGATGAAGGCGGGCTGCGTCCAATCGGGTTCCGCCAGCGTGGCCCAAACTTTCGTAATTTTGCCGATTATGTTATGCTCAGAGTGGCGGAGTATCCCCATCGGCAGGGCAATTGTGCGCCCGTAACCGCTGATGGAGGGTTAGCACCCGAGACCCGGCCGGCCGGGTCCGTTCCCCTAGCGGTGGCGCCGCAGCCGGCCCGACGGGGGATGTCCCCACTCTGTCGCGGCCTGGGTGTTGGCCTTGTTCCAACTCAGGGGGCGGATGTCCCGCCCGACGGCCGGTGGAGCCGTTTTTTGCATCGCGGCCGCTGGAAAGGAGGTGAGGACGGTGGTTGCCCTTTGGACGCTCAGAGCGCTGGGCGCCGGAGGATTTGGGGTTCTTGGCTGGAGGCTAGGCGCACTTATTTCGGAATTATCCTACGATGAAGAGCGATTCTTGCCCTGGGGGTTGGCGCTGACCCTCACCGGCGTGCCCATAGGGGCCTTTTTGGCGCCTTACCTGACCGTTAAACCCTGGCGTAAAGGCGCCGATTACCTCGATTCCATTCCGGGGTCCTCTCTAATAGCCGGCACCGTTGGGTTGCTGGTGGGTCTGGTGGTGGCTTCCCTGGTCTCTATTCCCCTGTACGGCCTGGATGGCTGGCTGGGCTGGGGCGTGCCCATCATCGTCAGCTTCATATTGGGACTCTGCGGCCTGTGGGTCGGCGTGACCCGGAAGCGGGATATGCAGGCCATCTTTCCCGCCCTGGAAACCACCAACACGACCGGCCGGTTGTCCCGTAACGGAAGTATTCTGGTCGATACCAGCGCCATTATCGATGGGCGGATCGCCGACCTGAGCATCACCGGGTTCCTGGAGGGTACCCTGGTGGTGCCCCGGTTCATCCTCGACGAGCTGCGCCACATCGCCGACTCCA
>CAJWBT010000227.1 GCA_913020235.1 uncultured Chloroflexota bacterium | reverse complement strand
TGGGCATCCTTTTCTTCTTTTTCGGAGCGATGATCACCGGCGCCGCCTCCCAGGTCTGGCACATCTGGATTTCCTATGGAATCTGTCTGGGGGTAGCCCAGTCCTGCTTCAACGTACCAATACTCACCACGGCCACCTACTGGTTCCGGAAGCGCCTGGGGCTTGGCATCGGCCTGCTGCAGGCGTCCCACGGCCTGGGGCCGGCGGCAATGGCGATCCTGGTCTCCGTCCTGATCGCCACGGTGGACTGGAAAGCCGCCTTCTGGCTCATCGGGGTAGCCGGCACCATCACCATGCTGGGGCTGATCATATTCTTCCGGGGCCATCCCTCGGATATGGGCCTTCGACCCTACGGCGCGCCGGCCAGTGACCCGGTCCACAAGAAGCGCGACCCGGTGGCCGAAGGGATGCGGGCCAAGGCCTTCCGGGTCAGCATGCAGGGTACCACCACCTTCTGGAAGCTGGTGACGGTGCACTTCCTGGGTTGCACGGGACACGCCATCGTCATCATCTACATCATCCCCATCGCGATTGCGGAGGGGATAGATGCGGTGCCGGCCGCCGGAATCCTGAGCACCCTGGCCGCGGTCAGCGTGGCGACCCGCTTCCTGACCCCGGTGACCGCCGACTACCTTGGGGCAAAGCGGACGATGGCCACCATGTTCGTCGTCCAGGGATTGCCGGTGCTGATGCTGTTCTGGACCCACGAGCTGTGGCAGTTCTACCTGTTCGCGGTCGTCTTCGGCCTCGGCTATGGGGGCGAGGGCTCGGCGTTTCCCATCATCAACCGTCAGTATTTCGGGCGCGGGCCGATGGGCCGCTCTTTCGGCTGGCAGCAGGCCGGCGCGGGCATGGGGATGGCTCTGGGCGGCTGGATTGGCGGTGCCCTGTTTGCGCTATCCGGGTCGTACGACATCACTATTATTCTCTCCACACTGGCCAGCGTCGGGGGAGCCGGCGTCCTTCTGTCCATGGAGCCCACCAGCCACATGCTGATTCCCAACTGGGAGGACTCCCTGCCCCCGGAAGCCCAGTTGGATGCGCCCCCCAGGGCAGCCGCTCCGGCCGACTAGGCGCATGCCCACGAGATCAGAGGCTAGGGCCGTCAACGGTTGCCGGTCCGCCGGGCCGTTGGTAGACTCCTAGCCAACAGATTGAACCATCCTTTCAAGCTCCACGAGTTGACCGAAAACGTCCTGCAGGGGGCTCCTCTACGTGGAACAGAAGTTAGGATTCTGTACCGCTTCGGACGGCGTACGAATCTGCTACGCAACAGTTGGCGAAGGTCCACCGCTGGTGAAAGCCCCCAACTGGCTGACCCACCTGGAATTTGAATGGCAAAGTCCGGTTTGGGGCCACTGGTGGGAAGAGCTTGCCCAGAGTCATTTCGTTGTCAGGTTCGACCAGCGCGGCTCCGGCCTGTCGGACTGGAATGTGGAGGACCTTTCCTTTGACGCATGGGTCAGGGATTTAGAGGCCGTCGTAAGCACCCTCGATCTGGAAAACTTTGTCTTGCTGGGGATCTCCCAGGGAGGCGCGGTAGCCATCGACTACCTGGCGCGAAACCCCGGCAAAGCCAGCAAGCTGATTCTGTACGGAGCGTACTCCAGGGGCTCATTGAAACGAGGGGAGGCCCTGGAGGAGTTTGAAGCCCGGTTAACTTTGACCAGACACGGTTGGGGCCGGGATGATCCCGCCTATCGCCAAATGTTCACGTCCCGGTTCATGCCCGAGGCCACCGCCGAACAGGCGGGCTGGTTCAATGATCTGCAAAGGATTTCCACTTCACCGGAAAACGCCGCTAGAATTCAAACAGTTACGGCCAACATAGATGTGCTGGACCTGGTGTCAGAGGTGGACGTGCCGACGTTGGTTATCCATGGTCTCCATGACCGCCAGGTCCCTTTCGAGCAGGGCCGGCAACTGGGGGCCCTGATACCTGATGCCCGTTTCGTGCCCCTCGAAAGCAAGAACCACCTGTTGCTGCGGAGCGAGCCCGCCTGGCAGATGGTCCTCTCAGAGGTGCGCCGGTTTCTTGGCGTAGAAGAGGAGACCCTACAAATCCCGGCTGCCCAAGCTACAGCAATTACCTACCCCGACGGCTTGACCCAGCGGGAGGTGGAGGTGCTGCGTCTGGCCTCCCTGGGCAAGACCAACCAGGAGATAGCCGAAGACTTGTTCATCAGCCTCAGGACGGTGGCCAACCACGTGACCAGCATCCTCAACAAAACGGGCGCCGCCAACCGCACCGAGGCGGCCGTCTACACGACGCGCCACGGGTTAGCGTAGCGTCCCTCTGGTAATCCCGCCGGAGCCCGCCTAGTAACTTCTCTCCATTCCCTCCGGATGCCCCCTTGGGCCTCTAGTAATTTCTCTCCCCGTGTCCCCCGGTGGTAGTCAATTTTGCTCTCCCCGGAAACGGTCATATCTGACGATGTGTGCCGTGGTCCTTGGAGGCTACCATGAGGTCAAGATGAACTCATGGAGGTGGACCATGGCGACGCAGATGATAGCAGCCCGCACCGCTGAGCAGTACCTGGAGAACGAAGGGTGGCCCAGGGCGGCCCTAGCCGTTGAGCGAGCCCGGCAAAACGCGGCAGGCTTCTTCGCAAGGGTCGGGAAGACCCTGCAGACAGTGTCCGTGGACCTACAGCCGTTCCGGCACTCGACACATGTTTGGCCCACGGAGCAGGCCTCGATCAACAGCATCCTGATGGGATAGTAAGACCTGAGCTAGTCCCTTCTCAAGAGCAGGGCACGGTCTTCATGGGATTGCCGCCACGACCAGGCCGGCAAGATTCAGCAAGAGGGGTAGTTCCGATGGCCACTGTAACGTCAGCAAACCCCGTCGCGACTTTCGGATTTCCGGGCCTGAGAGCCAACCGCCACGTTTTCTCCGCCGGTATCTCGGTGCTCCTGGTTTACTTGTTTGCCGGGCTGACCATCCAAATCGGTGTGCTTACTCAACTGGGACTAACCGGTAGCGAGGCGAGTAGCTGGTTTTTCATCACCTGGCTGACCACCGGACTGTTCTCGCTGGTCCTAGCCCTGTTCACCCGGTTACCACTGTCGATCAATCTTTCCATTCCGGCGTTGATCTTCTTGGCTGGCTCAGCCGAGGGCTTCACGCTCCTGCAGATACTGGGCGCCAATCTAATGGTTGGTGTGGCAGCCGTCGCTTTGTCTTCTCTTCGGCTTACCGACTCATTCGCCCGTCTGGTGCCCGGTCCAGTTGCCACGGCCGTGTTTGCCGGAAGCATCCTTGCGTTCTTATCCAAGACTGCCGAATTTGCTGTCACCGACCTCACGGTAGCGGCCCCAGTGATAGCCGGGTATGCAATCGGCCTATTGGTCACCCGGAGCCAGTTGGCAGCCGTGGGCACGGCGGCCGCCGCGGGGTTTGTCAGCGTAGCGGTGACCGTTGGGCTGCCGGGAGCCGGTGATTCGATGTCCTTGCCGCCGGTTGCCCTGCCCACGATCGAATTCGACATGGCGGCCATCGTCGCTCTGGGGATACCCATCCTCATACTCACGGCAGGGGTAGGAAATATCCAATCCCTCGCCATTGTCCGGTCCGAGGGGTATCGGCCCAAAGGGAATCTTTTTGGCGTGGCCGCGGGTGTGGCATCGGTGGTCAACGCCTTGGGCGGCGGACACCCCGCGGCCATCGGCAGCACTACCACGGTAATCGCATCCGGGCCGGCCGCCGGTCCCAAAGAGTCCCGCTTCTGGGCCGTCGTTCTATCGTCTCTCCCCGTGGTAGCGATCGCGGTGGCGGCGATACCGGTCATCACCATCGTCCAACAGCTTCCGGTCTCCTACACGCTTACGGTGGGCGCACTGGCCCTCCTCGCACCCTTCCACCACGTGATCAGAAAGACCTGGCATGGGCCAATGCGGGGCGGCGCGGTCATTGCATTCGTACTAGCAGCTCTGCCGTTCCAGCTAGTGGGGATGCCGATGGCTTTCTGGGCAATCGTAGCAGGGGTCGCGGTCGTTTTAGGGATTGAGGTTGGAAAGACACTGCGGACGCCGCAGCCGGGCAACCAGCCCGTGGTCACGACGTAAGACCGGGGACGGGTCTCGTCAGCCTGGAGATAAGGTTTAGGAGGTCCACTCCATGAGAATTGGACCGGGGGAGACACCTGCACTAGGGTCATAGGCCGCTGGACTCTCTCACCCTTGCCATGAGCCGGCGCTGGCACTATGGCTCAATGGGACGCCCGAGCTGGCGGCGGCGGGGTTACTGAGCGCCATCTCAGCGACCTCCATCATCAGCCAGTTCGGTGTTCCCATTCTCACGGAGCACTGGGGAGGCCGGGCCACCCTCACCCTCGGGCTCTCGGTCCAGTCTGTAGCCATCCTGATGTACCTCTGGGCCGGAAACGTTCCCCTTCTCTACGGGTGTCCGTTCTCTTCGGGCTGGGGGCCGGAGCGGAGATGGCGGGCTTTCCCATCATCAACCGCCAATAC
>CAJWBT010000226.1 GCA_913020235.1 uncultured Chloroflexota bacterium | reverse complement strand
TGGCCATCGACTGGCCGGTTACCTGGCTATTGGGCCTGGAGAGCTTGACCCAAGAAGAGAAGGAGGCGATTCTCTGGAAGAACCTGGAAAAGCTGCTCGACATCTAAGTGTCCGGCTCCGCTGGCGTCCGGAGCACCATTTGCCGGCTGGCTCTTCCGGTTTATCTGGTCCAAGAGCCTCTGTGGTGAGTTCGTTTGCGTCCCGAGTGAAAGCTGCGGGCGTCCGGCGCTTGGTCACCCAACAAGATACTGCCGGTCCTGTCCTCATATCCCGCCGAAAGGATGATGGGCCGGGCCTCTAAATCTGCGGGGCCTAGGCTGTCCAGCGCGAGTCGTGGATGCCGGTTGTGGGGCCGCCGGGCAGGAAAGAATAACGAGGAGTACTTCGTGGCGTACCAACCGATCGAGAACTACGGCATCATCGGAAACATGCATACCGTGGCCCTGGTGGGGATGAACGGCTCCATCGACTGGTTCTGCGACCCGCATTTTGATGCTCCCAGCGTTTTTGCGGCCATTCTCGATGAAAAGAAGGGCGGGCACTACAAGATTGCGCCCACGGCCAATGGGGTCACCAATAAACAGATGTATTGGCCTGAGACCAACGTCCTGGTCACCCGGTTCCTCTCGCCGGACGGTGTCGGCGAGGTAATTGACTTCATGCCGGTGGGGATCATCAAGGGGGAACAGGGATACCATCAACTGATACGCCGGGTACGCGTGGTCCGGGGCACCATGGCGTTCCGCTTGGAGTGCTACCCGGCTTTCAACTACGCAAGGGATCCCCACGAGACGACGATCACCCCCCAGGGGGCTACCTTTCAATCCCGCGCCGCCAGTCTACAGCTCTCGACTAGTCTGCCCCTCAAGCAGAAGGACTCCGGGGCGACAGCCGATTTTACCCTGAGTGAAGGGCAAACGGTTACTCTTGCTCTGGGGGGAACCGCCTCTGGGTCCGAAGATCAGCCCAATCTGGTTTCGGAGCCGGAGGCCGATAAGTTTTTCAGGGCGACGGTGGATTATTGGCGGCGCTGGATCGCCCAATCGACCTATCGGGGGCGCTGGCGCGAGATGGTGGAACGGTCCGCGCTGGCGCTGAAGCTGCTCACTTACGAGACCACGGGCACCATCGTGGCGGCGCCTACCTGCAGCTTGCCGGAGGAGCTGGGAGGCCAGCGTAACTGGGATTACCGGTACACCTGGATCCGCGACGCCGCTTTCACTCTGTACGCCCTGCTCCGCATCGGGTTCACCGATGAGGCTTCCCGGTTCATGGGCTGGATCGAAGATTGCACCCAAGACCTAAACCCCGACGGGTCCATGCAGATCATGTACGGCATCGACGGCCGCCATGATCTGACCGAGGAGACCCTGGACCACCTGGAGGGATACAAGGGCTCCCGTCCGGTCCGAATCGGCAATGGAGCGTACGGGCAGCTTCAAATGGATATCTACGGTGAACTCATCGACGCGGTATACCTCTACGACAAATACGGCACCCCGGTCTCCTACGACTTCTGGACCCACGTTCGGAGGCTGGTCAACTGGGTCTGCGACAACTGGCAGAGGACCGACGAGGGTATTTGGGAGGTCCGCGGGGGACAACAGCATTTCGTGTACTCCAAGGTGATGTGCTGGGTCGCCGTGGACCGCGGGCTGCGCCTGGCCGACAAGCGCGCGTTTCCCGCCGACCGAGCGAGGTGGTACCGGACCAGGGACAAGATCTATGAGGAGGTCATGGAGCGGGGCTGGAATCCCGGCCTTCGGTCCTTCGTGCAGTCCTACGGCAGCGACACGCTGGACGCCTCGAATCTGATCTTGCCCCTGGTCTTCTTCATATCGCCAACCGACCCCAGGATGCTCGGCACCCTGGATGCCATCAACCGGTCTCCGGAGGCCGGAGGCCTCGTCTCCGACAGCCTGGTCTACCGGTACGATGTGACAAAAACGGCGGACGGGCTGACCGGGAACGAAGGCACCTTTAACATGTGCACGTTCTGGCTGGTCGAGGCTTTGACGCGGGCCGGACGGTTCGATCGGATCCGGCTCAACGAGGCCCGGCTCATGTTCGAAAAGATGCTTAGCTACGCGAACCACGTGGGGCTTTACGCCGAGGAGACCGGTCCCACCGGCGAAGCGCTGGGGAACTTCCCCCAGGCCTTCACCCACCTGGCTCTGATCAGCGCCGCATTCAACCTGGACCGGGCCCTCGGCAGTCGTGAGGCCAACGAGGGTCAACGGTAGTGAAGGTGAAGCGCCGGGGCCAAGCCGCTTCCAAATGCTTGGCTCGCCACGCATCCGCCATGCGAGGCCCTCACCGGGTGGTTTTGATATAATTCGTTGTCGAAAGACACCGGGAAGACACTCGATTGCAATTGAGAGCAAGCGGCAGTCCGGCTGCGGCGTTGGGGCCGGGGTCGACAGAGAAGAGGAGGGTCCAGTGCGAGTAGTCCACTACTTGAACCAGTTCTTCGGAGGCATCGGCGGCGAGGAAAAAGCCAATATGCCCGTGGAGGTGCGAGAAGGCCCGGTGGGGCCGGGACGGCTGTTCCAGCAGCTCTTTGACGGCCAGGGGTCCGTGGTCGCCACCATCATCTGCGGCGACAACTACATCAACGAGGAACCGGACGCCCTGAAGTCGGTGGTCCAGGCCCTGCGAGACGCCCGGCCTGATGTCCTGATAGCGGGTCCGGCCTTCGATGCCGGCCGCTACGGCCTGGCCTGCGGGGCCGTTTGCCAGGCCGCCGAGGAGATCGGCATTCCTGCCGTGTCCGCCATGGACCCCGAAAATCCGGGCGTGATCAGCTACCGGCGGTCGGTGGTGATACTCCCCACCACCTCCGGCCCGGCCGAAATGCAGACGATCCTCTCCCAGGTGCAGCGCATCGCCATAAAGCTCGGCGCCGGCGAAGAGTTGGGGCCTGCCGAGGAGGAAGGCTACCTGCCCAGGGGCATCCGCAAGAATGCCACGCGGGAAGGGCCAGGCTACAAACGGGCGCTGGCCATGCTGGTCAAGAAGCTCAACGGCCAGCCGTTCGTATCTGAGGTGCCCTTCCAGTCGCCCGAGAACGTCACACCAGCGGCGCCGCTGCCCGACCTGAGCCGTGCCACCATCGCGCTGGTCTCCACCGGAGGTCTGATCCCAAAGGGCAACCCAGACCACATGGTCGCCGGCAACGCTGACCGGTATCATGCCTACTCGGTCGAGGGCCTGGCGAGCTTGACCAGCGACCGTTGGGAGGCGTTTCACAGCGGGTACTACAACCAGATAGCCAGCGATAACCCCAACTACATCCTCCCGTTGAGCCACCTGCGCCACCTCGAGTCCGAGGGGACAATTGGCCAGGTGTGCCCCCAGTTGTTCACCATGGCAGGCGTGAGCACCCCGGTGGCCAACTCCAAGGGCCTCGGCGCCAAGATGGCCCAGGAACTCAAAGAGAAATCAGTGGATGCCTGTATTCTGGTGGCCACTTGAGGGACTTGCAATCGTTGCGGTGCAACGATAACCAAAGAGATCGAACGGGTAGGCATACCCGTCGCCATGATCACCGCCCTGTACACCCTGGCCCTCACCACCGGCGCCAACCGGGTGGTCAAGGGCGCCCGCATCGAGCACGTGTGCGGCGACCCGGATTTGGGACCCGAGAAGGACTTCGCCTTCGGCCTCCGGATAGTCCGGACGGCCCTGGAAGCCCTCCAGACCCCGGTGGCCGGCCCCACTCTCTTCGAGCCGGGCGAGACCAGTTCCCCGAGGGAGGCAGTCCATGCGTCTTGAAATGGGAACCTTTCCGGTAAAGGAAATAGTCTTCGGGTCGCGTACCCAGTGGAGCGACGGACTGCTGGAGGTCTGCCGGGAGGACCTCATCAAAGCCGTGGCAGATGATCCCCGGATCAAGAAAGTGGAGCTGGAGCTGACCAATCCTGGCGACTCAACCCGTATCTGGCCGGTGCGAGACGTCGTCGAGCCTCGGATCAAGGTCCGGGGACCGGGGACGGTCTACCCCGGCATCTGCGGCCGGCCCATCACCACCGTCGGCGAGGGGCGCACCCACCGGCTGTCCGGCATGGGTGTGGTCGAAGTATCGGACACCCCTTGGCACGAGTCGGGGGGAGACCATATCTTCGTTTACCAGGACATGTCCGGCCCCTGGGCCGAGCTTATCCCACAGAGCAGCCTGATCAGCCTATGCGTCGTCGTCGAGCCGGACCCGGCCCTCGGGGTCGATGCCAGGAACGACGCAGTCCACAAGGCGATCCTGACAGTTTCCGACCTGCTCGCCGCGGCCACCATTGAGCTGGAGCCGCCAGAAATGGAGTTGTTCGAACTCAAAGAGGGAGACCCGTCCCTCCAGAACGTGATCTATATCCAGTGCCTCCATTCACCCCAGGCCATGTCAGGTTCCCCGAGCACTTTCTGCACATCCACCTACGGCCTCACCCAGCTAACCCCGCCGTGGCTGTTCCACCCCAACGAAATCCTGGACGGGGCCATCACCGGCC
>CAJWBT010000225.1 GCA_913020235.1 uncultured Chloroflexota bacterium | reverse complement strand
TGCTGGTAGTCGATGCGGGCGCCGAAGTTGTTGGTCCCTAGTCCAACTGCTGACACCTCTAGCCCCGACCTACCTAAGCGTCGGTATTCCATGGAAACTCCTCGTCCTCAGGGATGCTTTTTCACCAGCCACTACTTTAACCGCATACACGCGAGCCTGACAACTCCTGCCGCTTAACCCCCGGCTTGGCCGGCAGACAAGCCCACTTCAGTGCCAAGCCCCTGTCGAGTGAGATTGCCGATGGTCTTTTCAGCATGCTAAATGCCGGTGGCAGGCCCCAACTGAAGTGGACCCAGTCAGTCTGACGGAATTGGGGTTCAAATAGGCGAGGGACCTCTGTGCTCCCATTGTAGCCGCAGCCGCCGGCAAATCGTCATCACTATTCGAACATAGTGTCATTGCAGCATACAAGTGCCAATGTCCACCCGTGGTCGTCATTTGACCACTTGTACGAAAATCCGGGCCCACCTCACTTAACTTAGCCCTCAGGCGCTCTAGCGGTTCAGGGCGGGGAAGGGCCCATACCCCTCAGTCAGAGCAACTTGGACTTTGAGCCAACTTGAGAAAGCTTTGGCAGTTAATGCTGGCGGCTCCATTAGCTTGGGGCCTATGCTGGGCCCGCTTCGTTTGTCTCTACTTCAAGGCAGAATCTCTCGGGCTGTCGGCTCAAGCCGACGTAGAGTTCTCCTATGACCAGGAATATGAGCCCCGCTCCAAATCCGTCTGCCGCCGGCCCAGGTCATTCAGCTTGCCCTTGGCGAAGCTAAAATGCTAAAGTCAGCGTCACCTGAGGAGGCGGCAAACTTGTCAACCGTGAATACCGTCCTGGGGCCGGTGGAATCAGCAGACCTGGGCTTCACCCTGGTGCACGAGCATATGGGCACTAACGCCGCCGGTCTTCGCCATACCTACCCGGAGTTCATCGACCGCTCCGGCATCATCCAACAATCGGCTGACGCCTTGAGGGAAGCCTACGTTGAGGGGCTCCGCACCATGGTGGATGTGAGCACCTTTGACTTGGGACGGGACATTGGAGCGATGCAAGAGGTCTCCCGCCGGAGTGGCGTCCAGATCGTTGCCGCAACGGGCAACCACCTGTCGGTCCCCCGTCCCTTCGGTGACGTTTCACCCGATGTCATCGCCCCGCTCTACGTCAGGGAAATCGAGCAGGGCATCGAAGACACCGGCGTCAAGGCCGGCATCATCAAGGTAGCCAGCGACCGAGGCGGAATTACGCCGCCGCAAGAGGTGGTCCTGCGAGCGGCGGCCCGGGCACACCTACGCACCGGTATGCCGATATCCACCCACACCTGGTCCCCGGACCGCGTTGGGGACCAACAAGTCCGGATCTTGGAAGAAGAGGGGGTGGACTTGAGCCGGGTCTACATCGGCCACTCGAACGACACCACCGACTTGGACTACCTGTTAGGCCTGCTGGGTAAGGGTGTTTGGGTGGGGTTGGACCGTTACCCTGGCGGACGGGTTCCCGGTACCCCGCAGTGGGAACAACGAACCGAAACCGCGAAGAGGCTGATTGACGCCGGCTATTGCCACCGGATCATGCTATCCCACGACTACTCGGTACCCAAAGCCCGTAACGGTGCGGAGGTACAAGAAGAGCGTCGTCGAGCCAATCCCGATGGCTACAATTTCATCCCCAGGAAGGTGCTCCCGAAACTGAAAGAGCTGGGGGTCTCGGACGAAGACATCAAGCAAATCATGGTGGAGAACCCGCGCCGGTTCTTTGAGGGAAGCTGACTCTCAGAGGCACAGTTCGCAAGGGCTCCTGGCTAATCCTCCAACTCCAACAAACGCATCCCCCTATCTACCTGGTCGCCCCGCTCCACCGGGACCCGTTTGACCACCCCGTCCCGTTGGGCAGCGATCTCCAGCTCCATCTTCATGGACTCCATGATTATTACTGTTTGGCCACGTTCCACTGAATCCCCCGGCTGCACCAATATCTGTTCCACCCTACCGGGCATGGGCGCCACGATATCGCTGCCACGGCCGGAGGACTCTGGGTTAGCTTGCCTTCTACTTTCCATCTTTTCAAGAATGAAAAGGTTGCCGTCCACCCACAGTTGGAGGGCGTTTCCGGTCCAGGTCCAGCAAAAGGAATGCAGGCTGCCATCGGAGGTACGGCACCGTCCTTCTTGGGTATCCTGCGCCGTGACCGCCAGCTCGATTTCATCTCCGTCCAGGTTCACCCGCACGGTATCACCCTGGGTCTCCACCCGGTAATCGAAAACCTCGTCCGATACCGGATATTGCTGTCTTAGTTGTCCCTGGCTCACGGTAGCCTCAGCTTGCCGGCGGTGCGCCAGGGGCTATTCTGCGCCTCCGCTGGGCCAGCTTGAAGCCGCGGCCCTTGGCCGGAGACTCCACGTGCGGCCCATGCCGCCAGCGCCCGGGCGAGGTTCAGGGCATCCTGAGACAACTCCGGTCCCCCAACGGCCGAATCGCCGGTCAAGAAGCCGGTGTCGTAATCTCCCTCCAGAAACCGTGGGCGCCGGACGACCTGGCGCAAAAACGGGATATTGGTCACCAATCCCAAGACGGGAAATTGGGACAGTGCCAGGTCCATTCGTCGCAGGCTCGATGTCCGGTCCGGCCCCCAGGCGATCAACTTGGCCAGCATGGGGTCGTAATAGGTGGAAATCTCTTGTCCCTGGGCAACCCCGCTGTCCAATCGCAGGCCGGGGCCGCTGGGCGGGAGCCACTTCACCAGAGTGCCAACCGACGGAACGAAACTGTGGTACGGGTCCTCGGCATAAATGCGGCATTCCACCGCGTGACCCCTGGCGTGAACGTCATCTTGCCCGAAGGTCAGCTCCTCGCCGGAAGCGATGCGCACCTGCCACTCGACCAGATCGAGACCCAGCACCTGCTCGGTGGTTGGGTGCTCCACCTGCAGCCGGGTGTTCATCTCCAAGAAGTAGAATTTGCCGTTCTCCGAGTCCAGCAAGAACTCCACCGTTCCCGCGTTGACGTATCCAGCGGACCGGGCCACCGCAACCGCGGCCTCGCCCATCCGGCGCCGCAGCTCCGGGGTCAGGGCTGGTGAGGGGGTTTCTTCGATGATTTTTTGATAGCGGCGCTGGACGCTGCACTCCCGCTCCAGCAAGTGGACGGTATGGCCCAAACCGTCGGCCAGCACTTGAATCTCCACGTGGCGGGGCCGTGGAACGTACCGTTCCAAAAACACCCGGCCATCGCCAAATGCGGCATGGGCTTCGCGGCCGGCCGATTCCAAAGCCGGGGCCAGCTCTTCAAGTCCGCCGACCAGCCTCATGCCCCGCCCTCCCCCTCCCGCGGCGGCTTTGACCAGCAAGGGGAAGCCCCAGGTGGCGATGAACTCCTCCGCGGCGGTGTCTATCCCTTGGCAGATTGGAGAATTGGGCACCACCGGTGCTCCCGCCCGCTGGGCCAGCTCCTTGGCGCGTATTTTGTCGCCCAGCGCCTCCATGTTTTCCGGGGTGGGCCCGATGAACGCGATGCCCGCCTCCCGGCAGGCCCGGGCGAATCGCGGGTTCTCCGACAAAAAGCCGTAGCCTGGATGAATGGCCTCGGCGCCACACCGCCGGGCGATGGCGATGAGCTTTTCCATATCCAGGTAGGTTTCCTCGGCGGTCTGCCCACCCAGAGCCCAGGCTTCATCGGCCATTGACACGTGGGGAGCCGGAGAATCGGGGTCCGAATACACGGCAACCGTAGCTGTGCCCAGGGTTTTCAGCGTCTGCTGCACCCTGACGGCGATTTCACCCCGGTTGGCTACCAATACCTTGGAGAACAATTCGGAGTCCATCCTCCTGGCCGAATCTGGTGATCCGTCAACCTTGAAAGCCGGTGCTAGGGACCGAGCCTGCGGGCTCTAGTGGGCGCCACCGTGGGGAGAACACTACATTCGGAACACGCCCCAACTCGGCTCCGGGAACGGGGCGTTCAGGGACGCAGCGATGCCCAATCCCACCACCGTTCGGGTATCAGCCGGATCGATGATGCCGTCGTCCCACAATCTGGAGGTGCTGTAATAGGGGTTGCCCTCTTCCTCGTATTTATCCAAAATCGGGCGTCGCAACTCCTCCTGCTCTTCCTCGCTCAAGGACCCGCCTTGCCGTTCCAACTGCTGCTTCCGGACGGTCAACAGGACCGCCGCCGCCTGCGGCCCGCCCATGACGGAGATTCGAGCATTGGGCCACATCCACAGGAACCGAGGGTCGTAGGCCCGCCCGCACATGCCGTAGTTCCCAGCGCCAAAGGAGCCGCCGATTACCACGGTGAACTTGGGCACGGCGGCGTTGGACACCGCCATCACCATCTTGGCGCCGTCTTTGGCTATACCCCCGGCTTCGTACTGGCGGCCCACCATGAACCCGGTGATGTTCTGCAGGAAAAGCAGGGGGATGCCCCGTTGGGAACATAGCTCTATGAAGTGGGTCCCCTTCAAGGCGCTCTCCGAAAACAAGACCCCGTTGTTGGCCACCACTCCTACGGGGTAGCCCCAGAT